>JBAUOX010001043.1:0-4679 GCA_049579985.1 Isosphaeraceae bacterium
ACCATGGCCGATCCTCTCAGTGCCGGCGGTGCTTTTAGCTCTTTGTCGGCTCGTTGTTCAAAATGGATTATACGTAACGGGCTAAATCACGAAAACCGGGATTTCGATGATGCATTCTTGATCGGCTCAGCCCTCATCGCGCTCATATTCGCGGCCGCCGTCTGGATGACAGTTTACGGCCTCGGACGAGGGAGTCGTTGGGCCTTCCGGAGCGTCGTTGGCCTCACATCGGGTGCTGCCGTGGCGATTGCGGCCTATGCCGCCTGGTACATCTCCTACGGTGCTTCGGCGGACGTCCTGGCCGTGATCGCGGTCGCTGCCGCAGTACCCGCCGCCCTTGCCGCCACTTCATTCCAGCAGGCGATCCGGCCCAACCCATTCGAACATGCCCCAGCCGGGCGGCGGAATCCACTGACCCGCCCCGCCCTACTGCTCCTCCTGTCGGCCCACGCATTGCTGGTCGTTCCGGCTTTAGCCTGCGCCTGGGTACTCGTCGGCATCCTCGTGAGACAGGTCTGGCTAGCTTGGGCGTCGTGAAGGGCAGACAGCCGCGCGACCCACGAGCACCCGACGATCGGCGGCGCAACCACTGTAAGTAACCACTAATGTCGTGGTCCTCGCACGCGGCATCGTTCACAGGTGTTCCGCCAGATTGCGGACCCTGGCGAGCAGCCGCTCGAAGCCCGGGAAGTCGAGCGACTGCGCGCCGTCGGAGAGCGCATGGTCGGGATCGGGATGAACCTCGATCATGAGGCCGTGGGCGCCGGCGGCCAGCGCGGCCAGGGCCATGGGGGGAACATCCTCGCGCTTGCCCGTGCCGTGGCTGGGGTCGACGAGGATGGGCAAGTGCGAGAGCTTTCTGACCGGGGGAATGACCGAGAGATCGAGCGTGTTGCGGCTGTGATCGGAAAAAGTCCGCACGCCCCGTTCGCAGAGGATCACCTCGTAGTTGCCTCCGGAAAGGACGTATTCGGCCGACATCAGCCATTCTTCGAGCGTGGCCGACATGCCCCGCTTGAGCAAGACCGGCTTCCGCGCCCTGGAGACGCGCCGCAGCAAGCTGTAGTTCTGCATGTTGCGCGTGCCGATCTGGATGATGTCGGCGGCGTCCTCGACGGCGTCGGCAGTGTCGGTGTCCATCAGCTCGGTGACGATGCCGATTCCCGTCCGCTCGCGGGCCCGGCGGAGGATCTCCAGGCCCTCCAGACCCAGACCCTGGAACGCATAAGGGCTGGTTCGCGGCTTGAACGCGCCGGCACGCAGGAACCGAATTCCCCGAGCCATCAGCCACTCGGCCGTGCGCAACAGCATCGCCTCGTTCTCGACCGCGCAGGGACCGGCAATGATCGCCAGGCTCGACCCGCCGATGGCTCCCTGAGGAAGGGAGATCACGGTGTCGTGCCGGTGCATCTCGCGACTGGCGAGCTTGTACGGCTTGGTCACCCGGATCAACTCGAGGACGCCGGGAAGCACCTCGAGGCTTCGGGAATCGATCGTCCCGGTATTGCCCGTGATGCCGACCGCCGTCCGCGTGGGTCCGGGCATCGCATGCGGCGTCAGGCCCATCTCGAGAATCGCTTCCAGAACCCGATCGATCTGGACGGGTGTGGCATGGCTCTGCATCACAACAAGCATGGTCTTATTGCCCGGGGGCTGCGGCCTGGTTCTCAAGGACCATTCTAAGGTAGGACCTTGGTTCCACTTCCGTCAAACCGAGCGTGCCGGCGAGGGTGAGGACGGCCTGCTGGGCGGCAGGGAGATCGGCCTCGCTGCTGGCGAGCGCTTCGATCTCGGCGAACGGGCCCAGGCCCTCGGCCGTGTCGAGGGCAATTTCCAGCTCGTGCTCGTGGAACGCCAGGTGGAAGCTCTCGCGTCGCTTGTTGACCGTGGCGACCGGGCGGAATCCGAGGCTCTCGAGCAGCGTGAGCAGCCGGAGGAACTGGTCGGGACCTGCCGCCACGGGGATCTCGATCTCCTCGCGGGTCTTGGTCGGACCGGATTGGCGCGGTCCTTTGTAAGTGATCCGATTTTCCTGCCCGAGCCGGCGTATGCGAAAAGCCTCGCCGCTCAGGGCGAAGTCGCGCGCCGGGTGGTTCAGGTAAGTGTCTTCGTGGATGACCACCCCGCCGGCGACGGCCCCCATCTGCACCAGACGTTCGACCAGGTGGTCGTGGTCGACCGCCCGATACTTGACTTCGACTTCAAAACTCATGGATGCAGCCTAAATCGACGTTTGCCTGACGTCAACGTTGTGACCGAACGGTGCGTCTCATTGACGCACCCTACGTTTGCCTAAATCGACATTTGCCCGACGTCAACGTTGTGACCCTGGCGGTGAGGTGCCGATGCGGAATCCCCTAATATTCTCCCCAGCCGGCGAATACACGTCAAATACGGGGGGCTGAATGACCCTCACGAGCTTGGCGATCGGGTAAACTGCGAGAGACTGACGCACTCTGCGGATCGTTCCGATCCGAGCAGTCTTCACGCGATCGTTCACTGAAGGAGCTGAGTCGTGGGATCGCCACTGATTGCGAATGTGGCAACGTTCTTGCCGTGGTTCGATTCGTCGGGGATTTCGCCGGTCGTCGCGGCCCTGGCGGACCTTCCTACCGGCATTTTCTGGATCGTGGCCCTGGTCGTGGGTGTAGTCGTGCTCTCCGAACTGACCGGCCTGCGGTACATCGCCAACGACCGGGTCGGCATCGTCGAGAAGCTGTGGTCGATCAAGGGTTCCGTCCCCGAAGGAGGGATCATCGCCCTGCATGGAGAGGCAGGTTTCCAGGCCGAGGTACTGCGAGGCGGCCTCCACTTTGGCCGCTGGCGGTGGCAGTACCGGATTCATCGCGTCCCCCTGGTGACAGTGCCCCAGGGCAAGGTCGGTTACGTCTATGCCAGAGACGGCCAGCCCCTGGCCCCCAGCCAGACCCTCGGCTGTGTGGTTTCTTGCAACAACTTCCAGGACGCCCGCGGCTTCCTGGTGGGTGAGCAGGTCAGTCCCGATCAGGAGGCGATCACCGGCCAGCGCGGTCGTCAGCGGGCTTTTCTCCGCGAAGGCGTATATGCCCTGAACCTCGCGCTCTTCTACGTGCTCACCGAAGATATGGTCTACCGCCTGGACACCGGCGGGCCGAAGGAATTGAAGACCCTGATCAACTGGCAGACCGAGCTGGCCGATCTGGACGGCTTCAACCCGGTGGTGATCGGCGGACCGATCGAGACCGTGGACCCGCTCAATCCCGACAGGAAGACGGTGGTTGACAGCATGGGCATCGTCACGGTCCACGACGGCCCGTCGCTGCCCCCGGGTGAGATCATCGCCCCGGCGGTCGGCACCGACCGCAACGACAAGTTCTTCCACAACAACTATCAGGACACCGAGGCGTTTCTCCTGGCCGGCGGCCGCAGGGGATTGCAGTATGTGGCCCTTACCGACGGCACGTATTTCATCAACCGCTGGTTCGCCACCCTGGAATCGATCCCCAAGACGATCGTGCCGATCGGCTACGTGGGCGTGATCGTCAGCTACTACGGCCGGACCGGTCAGGACGTCTCTGGCCAGGGTTTCCGTCACGGCGAGCGGGTGGGCGAGGGCGAACGCGGCGTGCTGGAGAAACCGCTGGGACCAGGCAAGTATGCCTTCAACACCTATGCGGGCAATATCGTCCTGGTGCCGACCACCAACTTCGTGCTTCACTGGGTCACCGGCCGGACCGAGACGCACCGGTATGACGAGAGCCTGCGGTCGATCGACCTGGTAACCAAGGACGCGTACGAGCCGACCCTGCCGCTGTCGGTCGTCGTCCACATCGACTACCAGAAGGCCCCGAGCGTCATCCAGCGGTTCGGCGACGTCAAGAAGCTGATCACCCAGACTCTTGACCCGATGCTCTCCGCGTACTTCCGCGACGTCGCCCATAAGCGGACGATGCTCGAGCTCTTGCAGGAGCGCGACGCAATCCAGCGCGAGTCGAGCCAGGAGCTGGGTCGCAAGTTCCACAACTTCGACATCGAGTGCGTGGACGTGCTGATCGGCAAGCCCGACACGGCCGAGGCCGGCGGCAAGATCGAGACGCTGCTCGAACAGCTCCGCTTGCGGCAACTGTCGCTCGAGCAAGTCGAGACCTACGCGAAGCAGATCACCGCGTCCGAGAAGCTGCGGGCCCTCAACGAGGCCCAGGCCACGGCCGCGATGCAGACCAAGCTGACCAATTCGCTGGTCCAGGTGCAGATCGTCGAGAACGAGGCCGAGGCCCAGCTCGCCAAGGCTCGCAAGGAGGCCGAACAAAAGGTCATCACCGCCCAGGCCGAGAGCCAGCAGCGGATCCTCGCCGGCCGCGGTGAAGGCGCTCGAATCCTCCAGGAGGGTCTGTCCGAAGCGTCGGTCCTGGTCCGCAAGATCCAGTCGTTCACCGACCCGAGGCTGTACGCCCTGTCGGTCGTCGCCCAGAACCTGGCCCGGAGCAGTCAGCCGCTGGTCCCCGAGCGCGTCTTCATCGCCGGCGGCGGCAACGGTCATTCGACGGATGGCTTGCCCGTGGGCGCCGGGGCCACGGCCGGCACGGGCCTCCTGGGCATGCTGCTGAGCCTGCTCGTTGCCGAGAAGTCCGGCTTCGACGTCGCGGGGCTGCCCGGCGGCAACGTCCTTCAAGAGTTCTCCGACAAGATCTCCAAGCAGG
>JBAUOX010001044.1:0-2476 GCA_049579985.1 Isosphaeraceae bacterium
TGGACAGACCGAGCATGGCGACGACCAGGACGCCCACGGGCGTGAGCAGGAACTCGACGATATCGGTGTTGGTCACGGCCGAGGTTCCCGTGCTTTGCATCAGGATCGCCAGCAAGCCGGCCCCCCCGGCGAACCCGAGGAGTGCAACCACGCCCTTGAAGACGAGCTCGAACCAGGCCAGGGGAACGAAGAGCTGGCGGAAATCGTCAAGGACTCCGCTCGCGAGCGAGATCAGCGGCTCCGGGAACGATTGAGCGGCCATCAGTAGCCCCATCCTGCCAGGTAGTGAGCGCGGCTCCGCGGTTTTCAACCATTCTTGTCTGGGAGGCGCGAAAAAGCCACTGGTAAGCTCCGGCTTCCCGTGATCCTGAAAGGAGGTATTCCCGTGGCCGAACCGCGACTCTTCGATCAATCCTCACTGAAGCCTCGGCTGGAGCAAGCGTTCGACTTCGAGGGAGGGAAAAAGGGACATCACTAATATCGACCGTTAGAGAGGGAAAGGAGCCTCGGGGACACGCACGTAAACCCTTGATGCAAGCGGCCTAGGGGTTAAGGAAGCGCTATTCAGTGATGTCGCTTTTCCCCTCCCCGGCGGTGAGTTGTTTTCCGAAAATGAGTCTGATAAGCTTAAATCATTCTGTGTCTGGTCTCAGACAGCTCGGCAAGACCGACGTAGCGAGGCCGTGATGGCGAAGATATTCCTCTCCTCAGGCGCGGATTCGGCAGGCGTTGCCGGACGGATCTACGACCGTCTTCGCGGTTACTTCGGGCCGGACGCCGTTTTCTTCAACGTCGATTCCGTTCCGTTGGGCGTGGATTTCCCGGTTTTCTTCAACGTCGATTCCGTTCCGTTGGGCGTGGATTTCCAGGAATACATCGAGTCGTTGTTAAGCCATTGCGGCGTTTTCCTCGCCGTGATCGGACCAGACTGGGCGGGGCAAATCAACACTGGTCGGGACAACCCGGAAGACTGGGTTCGGATTGAGATTGAAGCAGCGCTGAAGCAGGGTTTACCCGTGATCCCAGTCCTGATCGATCATACCGGGATGCCGAGCGAGGCCGACCTACCGCCCTCTCTCGTTGGGCTGGCTTGTCGCCAGGCGGTCCGTGTGGACCAAGGACGGGACTTCCACTATCATGTCGGCCAGCTCATTAAACGAATCGAGTTTCACCTGCCGGGGAAAGAGCGGACCAACTCCCTCGGCATGACGCTGGTCCGCATCGAGCCCGGGTCGTTCTTGATGGGGTCGACCAAGGAGCAGATCGATCAGGTCATGCGACTGCTCCCCAAATGGGAGCGAGAGTGGTGCGAGGACGAGCGTCCTCAGCATCGTGTCGACATCACTCGGCCGTATCTGCTGGGAATCCACCAGGTCACTGTCGGGCAGTTCCGGCGTTTCGTGGAGGAGAGCCACCATCAAACCGAGGCCGAGAAGGCTGGCAAGGGTAGCTTTGGCTGGGATGAGAAAAGGCGTGCATGGGAGATCGATCCCGCGAAGAACTGGCGAAATCCCGGTTTCTCCCAAACGGACGACCATCCGGTGGTGTGCGTCAGTCACAACGATGCCGTGGCTTTCTGCGAGTGGCTGAGCACGACGGAGAAGAAGGAGGGGCGGACGTATCGCCTGCCAAGGGAAGCCGAGTGGGAATACGCTTGCCGTGCTGGGTCGAACGCCTTGTTTGTCATCAGCAACGACCCGGAAGACCTGGCCAAGATCGCCAACGTGGCCGACGCGAGGCTGAAGCAAAAGTTCTCGAACTTTGACTGCATCAAGGGCGACGATGGATTCGTCTACACAGCCCCGGTCGGCTCCTTCGCGCCGAACCCGTGGGGTTTGCATGACATGATCGGTAACGTGTGGGAATGGTGCGCCGATTGGTATGATTACAAATATTACGCCTCGTCGCCGGCCGCTGATCCACCGGGCGCATCCCGTGGCTCGCACCGGCTTTTCCGGGGCGGTAGCTGGGGCGGCGACGCCGGGTACTGCCGCCCGGCGGACCGCAACTTGTTCGCGCCGGGGCGCCGGAACAGCGCCCTGGGCTTCCGCGTGGCCGCAGTCCAGGAATGAGCAGGGAACGGAGCCATCGAGCGCAGGCTGGTCCGGCGTCGAAGCGGAGCCGACGCCGGACCGAGGGAAGGTTAAGGGGCGCGTAATCCAGTGTCGGTTCATCTTTTCGGGCAAGAATGATGAACTGACACCGGATTTCCGCCGGATTTCCGACACCGGATTTCCCCCTCGGAGAGGCGCTCACTCGAAAACGACAAGCGCCTCGCAAGTGCGTTCGTCAAAAGCCTTTAAATAGAGGAGTGACGTCCCAAGCGGCCTCGCATCACGCTTGGTTTAGGACTAAAACAACCAAGTGTCAACTTCGTCCGATGACGTTGGTACACCTCGGTTTGAGAGCCTACAATTGGAGAGATTGGAATGAACAAACTATTTCAACCCGATCCGTCGCTCATCGAACCACGTGA
>JBAUOX010001045.1:0-2339 GCA_049579985.1 Isosphaeraceae bacterium
CGGCTGCCGATGGCCAGGGTATCCGGAGCCCAATCTTGCTCGAGCAGCGGCTCGAGCTTGGCTCGATCTGTCGAATCGCTCAAGACAGCGACGAGCAAGCGCGAGGGATCGTCGGCAATCCCGAGCAAGGGGTTCTCGACAACGATGCCGGCAAGCTCCGCGGCCGTCAGCAGCGTAACTCGAGCGGAGACTCCGAGCTTCGTCGCCAGGGACTCTTCGATGCGGGACGCGGCGTTGCCCGCGGTCGCGGCCGAGGCGCTGAAAACCACATTGCCGCTATTCAGCAAGGTGCGCACGTCGCCGTAGCCCAGGCCCTCGACCAACGCGCGCAGCTCTGCCATCGCCACGCGCTTGGCGCGTCCAACGTTGATGCCGCGGAGAAGCGCAATGTGCCAGGTGGTTGTCACGTGAAGTCTCTGTTGCTCTCTCTGCGAGCCAACATATCGATGCCTTGCTTGCGAACGATGGTACCATCAGACTGAACATCGCGTCGGCCAGGCAGACGGCCGGCCTGACCTTGGTTTGGGACAGGTCGGAGAAGGGGAACGGGACGAGGACTACGTCCCGGGCTGAAGATGCGACCACGCGGCTTCCTCCTCCGGCGTGGACCAGTCCGCCGCCAGCGCGGGTTCGGCTAGTCCGTTGAACGCCTCCGTTCACGCCATCTCTCTCCTCTGCTCTTGTGAGGGCTCAGATTCGCCTTCCGGGCATTCATTGGGTCCAGTCCTCCAGCACGAGACCGGGGACGCGGGCGAAGTCGCGGACGTTGCGCGCGATCAGAACTCCCTGGTTCTCTAGCACGATTGCAGCAATCCGGAGATCCATCCGGCCGACGTTCAACTTCAACCCCATCAAGTGTTGAAAGCGGGCGACCGCCGGGAGAGTGAGGGGAAGGATCGGAAGACGGGCAAGGAAAAGAAGGCTGTCGATCAGGCTCTGGTAAGCCTTTACCAACTCATCCGGCTGCTTCGTTTTGCGGAGCAGGCTGTACCAACCCGAGAGCTGCTCCTCCAGACTGATGACCGAGATCGCCAGTTCTTCAGGGCGTCGTGCCGCACACCGACTGACGACACGAGGATGGCCACGCTGGAGAAGCGACACGATGTCCGTATCCAGCACGAACAAGCTCATGGCGCTTCGGCATCCTGATCAACCTGACGGCGGTATTCCGAAATGGCCTCCTGCCACTTATCAAACAAGGGATTGTCCCGAAACATCCCCGCGCCCTGAATCCAGGGGTGATCCTCGGTCGGAGTGATCTCCAGAGGAACGACGATTGCGCCCCGGGCCATTCGCTTGTCGATCTCGGCGCGGAGGCGCCCCAGGGCCTCATCCCGAGTCGCTCCCTCCACGGTGATTTCAAAAGGAAGCCCGCCCGTGGCCCGAAATCCATTGTTCGCGATCGGTTCGATCAAGACAGGAATATTCATCGTGCCTGCTACCCCGGGAGATTCTTTGTCTCATGGGCCACTTTCGGTATTCCACCAACTATCGTACCCAGAAGGACAATTTATCGAAACCCAGACTCCCGTTCCTGGAACGCTTGCAGCTCGCGACTAGCTGAACAACACCACGGCGCAAGAATCCTGACGGATTCCGGAGATCGATTTTGGGTTCTCGGTGAGCGCCTTCCCCGCAGCGAGCGATTGGGAATGAGGAGGGCCGATACGACCGGAATCACCACAGTCTTGGACATTGGGGGCCATCCACGTTTCCCAGGTGCCAGAGAGTGGGTGGGCCCGTCCGCTCCCCCTCATGAAGGCTATTGACGAGGAACCCCTCTCCCCGCGCAGGCGCTTCCGGCAAGGAGACTCGTGTTGCATCAGTCCGCAATCCAAAATCGAGAATCCAAAATCGAGTGTCGGCCCTTCGGCGATCCGAACTGGGTCACGGACACGGCCAAGCGATTGGGGCTCGAATGCACGGTTCGGCCCCGTGGAAGACCGAAGAAACAATCGTAGGCTTGCCACGGGTACTTGTACTTACTGTACTACTAATTCTGAAAATCTTGTACGCTGTGCACGATTTTACAACCGATTTTGTGGCAAGGTGTTAGAGTCGCGACCATCGGAGAGCAGACGCATGGCATCGTGATTGCGTACATCCCCTCGCGGTCGCGATGCGGCTGGTCAAGTTTGGTTGCGGCCCCTGGGCCGCGCTGTGTTCTCCAGATCTGATTCTCCAGATTTGGTGGCTGTCACCTTTCACCTCTTCTTGTCATGTATGAGCGCATGGAGCTTCAAGATCGTTGCCCAGTTCCGGGTGGTCGCGGCGTTGCCGAGCGCCCGTCCGACGGCCTGGGCCAGGCGGCTTTCGAGGATGCCGCCAGAGCACCACAC
>JBAUOX010001046.1:0-7464 GCA_049579985.1 Isosphaeraceae bacterium
TCCAGCTCACCGCCCGGCGGTAGTAACGGAGCACATCCAGCGGCGGTTCGCGGAACTCCTCGCCGGGCTCGAGTGTTGCACCCGCCAGGCGAAGCACAGGGTCGATCAGTTCGAACAACCGCTCTTCGAGCACCTGGAACGGACCTCTCAAGGGGCAGGGGTATGGGACCGTGCGCGGCGACGATAGAATCCAGGTTGCATCCAGAACGCCTGGGGCACAAGACATCAAAGGGGGCCGCGGGCTCTCGGGCCCGTGCCCGGAAAGTGAGGATCTCCGACGATGGAAATCGATTTGACCCCCCGGTCCGCGGCCGCATCGCGCGTCAGCCTGTCGATCGTCATCATGCCCGGACAGGCCAATTTCTATGGCACGCTGCACGGCGGCGTCATGCTCCGGCTGGCCGACGAGTGCGGAGCGATCGCCGCGCTGCGGCACGTCGGCCATGGCCAGATCACCACGGCGGCGATGGACTCGATGATCTTCCTTGGTCCGGTCTTCGTCGGTGAGCGGGTCGAGGTGATCGCCGAGGTCACCTACGTCGGCAGGTCGTCCCTCGAGTCGCGCATCGAGATCTTCGCCGAGCGCCTGGAACGAGCAGACAGGCGCAAGATCGGCATCGGCTACGGACTGTACGTCGCGCTCGATGAGAATGCTCGGCGCCATGAGCAAGTTCCACCGCTCTTGAGCGGGACCGCTGCCGATCACCGTCGCGACGAGTTCGCACGTGCCCGCCAGGTCATCCGCCTGGCCCGCCGGGCCGAGGCCCGGGCCGAGAAGCAGGCCGAGCGGGAGCAGGGAGGTTCATAGTGAGATCCGGCGAGCGTGGACCGAATCATTCCTGGGGGGGCTGCCGCGGATATTCCATCTGGGGCACGGAGGACGACGCGGTTCCGGGGAGCTCAAACTTCGGTACCGATGTATCACTGTAGACCGCCTCGCCGTGCGGCTTCTCGTCGTACCGACGCGTTGAGCTGTGATTCGAGGAGTAGCTGCTGATGCTGCTCGACGAGTTGTCGTCCAACTCATCGGCGACGCCGTTTAGCCCCTTCTTGAATTCCACGATGCCCCGGCCGAGGGAGCGTCCCACCTCGGGAAGGCGCTTGCCGAAGAGCAGCACCGCAACGCCCATCACGATGAGCATTTCGAGTAGACCAAGCTGTGGCAACATACGACCATCTCCGGGTGGATCTGATGAGGACTAGGATTCGTGGTCAGTCTCGGTCCGAACCGACTCGCCCAAGGCCAGCGGGTGGGGACCGATTTCATCACGGCATGGACAGAGCAAAGCAAAAGCCATTGTTTCGCACCGCGGGCGACAGCCCCGGCAAGTCGCGATCATGGATTGGGAGGAGTCGTCTTCTTGTCGGCGGTGACGGCCTGGTCGATATCGTCCTCGATCCCCGACACGCCTTTCTTGAACTCGGTCACGCTCTTGCCGAGGGAACGCATTACGCTGGGCAGGCGATTGCCGAAGACCAGCAAGGAGACGAAGGCCACGATCAGCAGTTCGGTCGTGCCAATGTTCTGAAGGAAGGCGAACGGCATCATGAGTAAGGTCCTAATATCTAGGGCGAAGTCAAAGGCAGGGGAGCCAGGGCACCAGGTCACGTCCAAGGCGATGGGGTGCGAAGGCCGCACCTCGGGGATTCACGGCGCATTCCCGCGGCAAGGAAGCCGCGAAGGGTCAGGGTAAGACAGTGGCTGGGGACCCCTTCATGATGAGGGTCCGGGCGATGATCAGCGCGGCCACGGCGGTCGCCGCCAGGATCGTCACGAACCAGTAAAATCGGTTTCCCCGAGTCAGGAACGCCCCGGGAATTCTCGAGGATCTCCCGGGCACCGCGGCCGTTGGCGATCCCGGGGCCACACGCCTGGCCGTCGTCCGGCGGACCGGAGAGAGCCAGGGCATGATGGTCTTCGCCTGCCGGCTCTTGAGCACGCCCGTCCGGCCATAAAGCACCAGCACGACCATCCCGATCAACAAGAGCTCCCGCAGGCCGATCATGATGTGCCGTCTCCCGATGCCGGCGCCAACCCCGCGTGAGCCGGTTGTCCAGGCCCGGTCTTGCCTCCGAGTCATCTGCTCCCGCCGTTCCCGGTCTCCGGCGCCCATTTCGCTTCATGCGTGTACAACCCAGCTCACGGACGGGGCCATGCACCGTTGCGGCAAGAGCCGAGGAGAGCTCGGTAGAGACCGGAAGTGAGAACCAATATGCTGGGGGCACGGGAGTGACGTCGAGGGATGGGAGGGCCGACAACTCGGCGCCAACCGGAGGCCAAGGCGTCTCGACAGGGACGACGCGGGGTGGTGTTGACAACTTAATCGTACCGCCGGCCCGTCATCTGTCAACCAAAATTCCGCCGGCGCCTCATTGGTCTCCACACTGCGAGAGGAGGGATTTGAACCCTCACCCCTTGCGGGACAGGATCCTAAGTCCTCCGCATGGATTGCGGAAACCATTTGCAGGCTATGGCTTTGCGATCCATCAACGATCGTTGGGGTAGCAGATTGGGTAGCAGGCGGGAGCGGTCCCCCCTCCGGTTCCGGTCGCGCTCAGGGCCTCGCTGGCGGGCTGAGTCGGGGCGGCGGGTCCTGACGGTTGCTTGCGGACACGGCTCCCATCCCAGTGAAGATTGGGGCAGTTCGACCGGACAAAAATCGGACTTCGCGGGAGCGTTCCATCGTGGCCACTCTGGGACATGTCACCGAGACTGCCGGCTCTTCACCGGAAGACGAGCTCACCCCCGCTCCACCCGGGCTTTTCCGCTACCATGGCGGGGCCAATACAGTGCTGTGCGCCGGGGTGGCAACCGGCTTGTTGTTCGCCGGCCTGAATTGGCTCCCCGCCTGGGGTCGTTTCCTCGCCGGGGCCGTCCCCACCCTCCTCTTGAGCGCGCGTCCCCACGCGCTCCGCGATGAGTAAGGAACCCGGGGGTCGAATCCGGTTCGTCCGCGCCGTCCTCGGTCTTGGCGCAAACGCGGCGGCCTGATCGCGAGGCTGGCTAGCAGGGCGAGAACATTAAAGTCTCTCTTGCTCGCTACCGATGATGCAGGATACGTAGCACATGTCGCGCGCCAGCATGCGCGCAACGTGATGCACGAGGGCAGGTCGTAGCGGTCGAACGCCCCCCAGTAGCGACGGAACGCTCCCGATGCCAGAAACGCCCCCGATCCACCTGCTGCTTTCCGAAGTCCGCCTGGAGCGTTTCAAGGCCGCGTTCAAGCCCGCGAAGCCGATCATATTCGGCCCCTTCAATGTGATCGTCGGTCGCAACGGGGCTGGGAAGAGCACTGTACTCGAGGCGTTGCAGTGGATCGACACCGCGCTCCGTCTTGACGTCCGCAAGGCGTGCGATCGCTACAACGGCGTGCACGACCTCATTAATCACCGAGCGACGGGCAGTGAAAGATACTTCAAGGTGAGTCTGAAATGGACAAGTGAGAGTGAGGAGGCATGGACGGTCGAGTACAGCCTGAGGATTGGTGAAGCCGTTGACCACAGGACTCCCGCCATCGCGAGTGAGGAGCTGTCCCTCCGGATGCAATCTCAACAGCGTAAGCTGATCACCACGACCGACGAGGGTGTACGCAAACAGCGCATTACGCGAAAGAAGGAGCCTGTGCCCTTCGCCTACCCGGAGAATCTCCTTTTGGGCACCGCATTCGCAAGGGAAGCGACCGACTTCACGGGCCGTTATCTCGGAGCCTTGCGGAAATTCTGGAGCGATGCGGTCTTCCTCAGGCTCAGCCCGAACGAGCTGGCCAAGAGTTCTGCGCCCAACCGAGCATCATACGGCCCGCTACTCGAAGAGGCCGGGGGTAGCCTCCCGGCATTGCTCGCAGAGCTGAACGAGGATCAGCGTGCCGGACTGATCCACGCGATCCAGAAGTCGCTGCCGGACTTCAGTGGGGTTGAAGTCTCAAAGCCGATCATACCGAAGGGGGAAGTCTTCTACTCGCTCATCGAGATGATGCCCTCCCGCGGACGCACGGGGCGGAAGGATGTCCCGATCCCGGCGTGGATGCTCTCAGAGGGCACGAGACGAATCACTGCTATTCTGTCGCTGTTGCAGCACGAACCGCCACCGACATTTCTCTGCATCGAGGAGATCGAGAACGGCCTCGACCCCTGGACCGTGATTGCGGTGCTGAACGAATTGCGGTCGGCCTCGAGCCAGGGCGTCCAGGTTGCCGTCACCACGCACTCACCATGGCTCCTGGATCACGTCAAGGTCGCTGACATCATCCACGTCCAGAGGGAGGAGGGCGAGACCGTCTATACCCGATTTGCCGATCGGAAAGAAGTCAAGGCTTACCAGGGCCTGGTCCCTCCGGGCGCGATCTACGCTAGGGAGGGTTGAGTGGCCTTCGTCGGCAAAGCAGTCTTGTTCGTCGAGGGTGCGTTCACGCCCCGCCCCAGGTATGCCGAGCCTTTGGGAAGGATCTGGCAAACGCACCTCGTGCAGTGTCTCCAGTTGATCGCCATCGATCGCGTTGTCCCAATCGACAAGACGTACCTCGTGGCCATGGAGAGGCCGGAGGCGAACAAGAAGAAGCTGAGCGGCGCAGGCTGGCAGCCTCTCGACCTACTGATCGCTCGTGAACTCGAAAAGGAAGATTTTGACGTCGCGGTGATCGCGTGGGACCTCCAGCCACCATGGGACCCGAACGCCAAGGCGTGTGGACCGCAGGAAGTCGTAAAACTCTACCACGGCCTCTCCGAGAGCGAAGCCCTTCCCGATGAGCCCTGGCGACGATGGGCCCGCAATCGTTTCCGCGAGTTAAGCGGCCGGAAGAAAGGGCAACGCAAGCCTGATACCCCCAGCCTTGAAGCTGGGGCGATTCTTGCGGTGTGCATGGAGCCGGTGTTCGAGTCGCTCCTGATCGTGTGCGAACAGACGATCATGAGGACTCTTGGGGTCAAGCATCGCGGACGGGTGAAATGGCCGACGTGGAACAAGCATCGGGATCGGCCCGAGGACCTCCTTCAACTCGCCATCAAGGCCGCGCGACAGGTCAGACCAATGCCGGAGGCAATCAATCGCGTTCCAGGCGACATGATAACCGCCAAGAATAATTGGGACGAATACCTGCTGCGGAAAATGATCGAAGACGAGCAATGTCTCGCGGAGGTTAGGCAACACCCAACTGCCGCACGCTTGGTTAGACTGCTCTCCAGGGGGCGCTGAGCTTCGCCGTCTCCCCACCAGCAAGCCGCTCACGCGGCCAGCCGTTGGGGCCCCCCTTCCTGCTTCGGTTTTCGAGGCGGCTTCGATCATTGCCTCGATTCCGAGGATTGCGCGAGTGTTGCGCCTCATATCCTTGAGGATCGATGATCGGATCCGATCAGAATCTACTCGGATTCGCCTTCCTCGGGTTCGCCTTCGATCTCAGCGTTTAGAGGGGCTGCCCCGCTCGATGCCGATCGCTCGAGGTTCAATTCCGATAAGGCGGCCAGGAATTGCTCATCGGTCATCGACGGGTCCCAGCCGTAGGCGTCGAAAACGGCCTCATCGAGGGCCTTGTGGGCAAGATCCAGCCAGGTGGGGCGCTCGTTGTATAGCTTCGTCAGGGTCCGCTTGGCCAGATCGAAGACGTGGGCGTCCTTGGCGACCAAACGGGGGTAACGGGCTTTACCGATTCCTTGGTCATTAGGCTCTTGGACTAAACGTCCCCAAGGCCCATCCACTGAGGCAGGGAATTCGAGAAGTTCCTCCCTCAACCATGAGGGCGGATTCAGCCAGTTGCTTCTCATGTCGCTTATGTGCTTCGCGGCCTCCGCAATACGCGCCTTCTGGCTTTCGTTCGGAATGGGGAAGGGAAACGTCTCAAAGCAGGTGGATGGCGTATAACGGAATCCGCTCTCGCGTTCTCTAACTTGCGTTCCAAGGCGACGAGCCCAAACCTCGTGGGCATGGGAATGCAGCACTCCGAAGAAGTAGTCATCAGAGCGACCGAATACGACCAAAGCGCTGTCACAAAGAACCTCAAGGGTCAGCCAATCGAAAACACGATGCTTTGAGACTCGAGGAGTAACCAGGAATCTGCTTAGCCCTGAAACACCCTGTCGCATGTCTGGACACGGTCGTGCAAACAACCACCAGTAACGTGATTGTCTGGCCTCCCGGTGATCGATTCGCAAAGGGTAAACAACCTTCTTAACATGCTCGAAGGGCAAGTCATAACCGGCAGCTTCTTGCAACGGCATGCTCAAACCGAAGTCAATATTCCATGTCCGTCGCGGGCGCTGAGTTACGTCCTTTGCGTTGAACATCGGGCGTAGAACATCACTATTGGGGCGGCCATTGGGGTTTGGCCACGATAGCAACTTGATCGCCTCTTGATCCGAGATGTCAAAGGGGGCCTTCTGGGCGATGCCAATAAAGCCTTTGCCCCTATTCTCATGCAACGCCTTGACAAGGGACAAATCACTTTGCGCAGATAATTGGGCATTTATTGATGTGACGGCTGTTCCGTCTAGGGTTCTTGCGGTCTCCGAACCGTCATCAAAACCGACCATCGAAACGTGGACGTTCGCACCGTCCAGAACCCAATTTCTATCACTCTGACCGAAGAATATGTCCCCTGTCTCCCTGATCCGATCAAGGACCACGCGGTTCGCTCCGCCTCGAATCCCCTGGGTCGCCAGAAGGCCGGATCGGCGGCATTTATTTCCTTTGATTTGTGCCCGGGCCTTTTCAAACCAGTAGCAGCAGAGGTCGGATTGGCCGGGAATCCGATCGGAGAAGAAATATCTAAGTTTGCTGACGTACTCATCTCCTAGCTCTCCGCTCATTTTCTTGTCGCCCACAAACGGGGGATTGCCAACGATGAAATCAGCGTCAGGCCACTCGGGCTCGATTGGATTGGCGGGGTCGGTCAGGTCGATGATGGCGTCCTTCAGCTCGAAGTTGTGGAGCGCCTGAAGAATCGGCTTATGCTCAATAGGAAAGCCGTTGTCCTTCTGCCACTGGATGAACCCGATCCAGACGGTCATCTGTGCCAGGTCGAAGGCGTAGGCATTGACCTCGATCCCGAAGAGTTGATTCGGCCCGACCTTCAGCTCGAATTCCTTCAACCCGCGGTGCCGACACTCGATGAGGATCTCCTTTTCCAGGTCCTTCAGCAGTCGCAGCGTGACATACAGGAAGTTCCCCGATCCACAGGCGGGGTCAAGGACGCGGATCGCTCTGAGGCGTTCCAGGAACGCGTCGACCAGCTTCTGGGCCTCCTGGACTCGGGATTCATCCACGGGCCGGAAGAGGCTTTCCCCTTTTCGCGTCTCGATGACATCGGGCACAAGGGACGCGATCTTCTCCAGGAGTCCGGCCCATTCCCTTCGCAGCGGGGCCATGACGACGGGCTCAACCAGTGTCGAGATGTCGCGAAAGCCGGTGTAATGCGCACCGAGTTGAGAGCGTTGGGCAGGGTCCATCACGCGCTCGAAGAGAGTCCCGAAGAT
>JBAUOX010001047.1:0-3105 GCA_049579985.1 Isosphaeraceae bacterium
GGGGACGCCATGTCATGACACCGTTGGAGGGACACATGGCGGGTGCATCGAAACCCATAACCGTGTACATGCAACAACAACGGTCGGGGCGTCGGGTACGAGACGGAGCGCTGATTCACTCAGAGAGCCGTCCCGTAGCGAGTTCATGATATGAAGAGCCGTATGCCTGAAAGGGCACGTACGGATCCGCGGGAGCCCCAGGGAAGCAATCCCCTGGGGCCACCCGGCCCGGAACTATGCACACCACACCTAACTGCAAGAAATTGATAATGGCGTCCCCGGAACTGATCTGAGCAATCAAGGCGATCACTCGGAAGCTTTTCATAGATATGCAGAGTTGTATAAAAGTATTTTTCTGTCCATTGTCATTAATTTCATTTTCTCGATTCTTGAAGTTGCCACGATGAGTTGATCAGCAGGGTCGGTATTCGTCATGCAGTAGTTTTCAGGAAGCTGAGTTGAGTCCAGGATGATCTCAGGCGTCAGCGGAACGATCGCAATCCCAGGCTGCCGTCCAGCGGCGTGAATCCATTTGTCAACTGGAAGCGACAGAGTCAGCTTTCCTTTTGCGACTTTCTTAGCGATTTCCCAGAACGAGATTATGCTGACCGCGACACCGTCGCCGTCTCGGGCAATCCTGATGCTTTCGAGGTGAGAGTCGGGCAGTTGGTCGGATCCATCTAGCCACCATACCAGGATGTGCGTATCAATAAGTATCAATCCTGCGCCTCCCACTCTTCAGCAAGGACGGCAGGTCCGAACGGATCCTCGTAGTTCAAGACCGTCCCTCGAAGTGTTCTCACCTCCTTCACTTCGCTGGCGAGACTTGATGGAGCGGCCGGGCGTTCCGGGATTCTGACGAACGGGAATGAGATGACTCTGGGCTCTTCCTGTGTCGCCTTGTAGGCCGCCCACCGGACTCCGCTGCGATGGATGCCGAGATCAAGCTTCCTCGTGATCGCAGCTAATGCGTGCCGATTCTCGCTCCCCGCGTCCGCGAAGGGAACCCAAGCACGCAAAGGTAGACTATGCAATCTCGCAATCCCTTGGATCATTTCCACGAGCCGAGTGCCAAACCCTCGTCGCCGGTAGTCGGGCCTAACGAACAACTCCTCGATGTCGAGGAAGCCATCCCGGTGAACCGCGAAGCTCCAACTTAGTCTCTCGTCGCCTCGGGGGTCGTAAATCTCGACGCCGTGAACAACACTCCCAAGTGGGTCGGGCCTTTCCCAGCGAATCGGTGCAACTTGATCCCCGCCTGGAAGTTGAGGCTTGCGATAGTCAAATACCAATGATTCAAACATATGATTATCGAAAAGATCAAAAGGCATCAGATCCAGTGTCTTATCGCCCCACGAGGGTCTTAACGGGTTCGCAACCAGGAAACAACGCTGAGATTCGCTGACTCCGAGAATCGGCATCGCGTGCGATCCGATTATCGGTGCCCCAGGGGGCGGATTCGTGATCACCCCTCTTGGGGCTTCCAAGAACTCCCTGGTGAATTCGAAGGCCACCTTCAAACCGATTGAGATTTCAGGGTGGGGGTGCCAGTCGCTTCGTTTTACGAGATCATGGAAGTCTGGAAGGCGCTTTGCGATAACACGCGCTTCACGCGAGTTCCTGACGCGCTGGTAGTGCTGAATTCGCCTTCGCTTGGCGATTCGATCCATCTCAGGCGGAACCGGCGCGAAATACTCCGCCTTCAGGACATTGCTCGGATACTCGGGCTCTGTCACCATGCCCCAGCCGAATAGTATGCGGCCATGGGTGATCATCCAACTGCCCACGCCTGGATCGCCGGGAATGCTTCCCTCAAGGAGACGGCCTCGAACATAGCCGTAGCGTATACTGGGAACCATGGCTATAGCCCCTGAGGAGAGGATTATCCCTTCCCATCTCATCTTATCCATAAAGACGGAGAAGAGCAAATGGGGCCATCCATACACCGAAGCATGAGCAGCATTTTTGACTCGACGATTTGGTTGCATCGCTTGTCGATATTCTAACGTCCGATCCGCCGAGGAGTTCCGGGGACGGAGTTCCGGGGACACCATACACATCTTTCTGTAAGGAGGTGGAGTCATAGGCGGTGGCGTCAGACCGAGGCGGGAGGCGGTGAGGTCAGACCGAGTTTAGTAAACTAAGAACTCGTCTGACCCCAAGCTCCCCGTGACCCCAAGCTCCCCGTGACCCCAAGCTCCCCGGGCCCCAAGCTCCCCGTGACCCCAAGCTCCCCGCAAGCTCCCCGGCGGCTCATAGACCAGGTGTGTCGCATCCAGCCGATTGCGAAGCTTCCAGCCGGCCTCGGTGCGCAGGTTGACGAATGAGCTTGGGTCTTGTGGCTTGCCCTCCCCGGCGTAGGGGATCGCCATCGTGATTCCCCAACGCACCAGATGGTTCGGGAAGTTGCGGCCGATCCCGAGCTTGTCGAAAGGGATCTTGTCGTGCGGTACGCTCCGCTTGACTGCCAGCCGATGGATCGTCTCGGCTGCTTCCGGCAAGCTCATGCTCTTGCCCAGCACGACCTCCAACACGCCCCAGTCGTCGACGACCACGATGCAGGTACGGTCGCGGCCGACTCCCTCGGACAGGTCGCAGGCGATCCGCCTGGTGAAGTTGACGGGATGAGTCGGCGCGACTTGCGGCCGTTGCTGTGAGCTGTGGTAATCAAGCCACGCGGGATCGATCAGTTGTTCGGCGTCAACGTCGGGTATACGGGCGTCGATGTGCGATCCGACCCAGAGGGAGCGCCGGCCGTACTTGCGGTACATGCTCTCGAGCCAGGTTCGATCGGCCAACCCGAATGCGCTCTTCTCCTCGTGTGCGTGCGGGGATTCCGTGCTCGGAATCCGGATGGCGTTAACGGCCAGCCGAGGGGGCACATTGTCTGCCCGGTCACGGGCGGCCTGGCGGATCAGCTCGACGAACTTGCCTTCCGCCCGGATCGGATTGCCGATGCATACCAGACGCTCATAGCCAAGCGATTCGATCGCATCGAAGACGAAATCCTCGACTCCCGAGGCTTCCTCGACCACGGTCAGGAGATGCTTCGCATGTTGCCCCGAGGATCGCTCCACGCTCGTTGTACTGAACCCCAGGGCTTGC
>JBAUOX010001048.1:0-7041 GCA_049579985.1 Isosphaeraceae bacterium
CTTTGTCAGATCCGCTCCTCGATCAGGACGGGCATGCGGGTGGATCGGGTCATGATCTGGTAATAGTGGCTGGCCGGCTCGCAGATCATGTAGACGATGGCCGCGCCATGCTCGTCGGGGACGAGAATTCCCCGGATCCCCTGGCGAATCCGGAACCAGACCCCGTGATCGAAGCCGAGGGAGGCGGGGATGTCCACGAAGGCGGCCTCCAGGTTGCGCCAGTATCCCTCCTCGATCGTCGTCTGCCAGGTCCAGCCGGTTGCAGGCAGGAACTGGCTCTGGCCCCGGCCATTGCCCCAGCGCACGATCTGGAGCCGCCCATCACGCCAGATCGGCAGCCGGGGCCGGCGGTCGCGATAGAAAAAGCGGACTTCGCGCTCGCCTCCACGCTCGTGAGCGCGGCGATCGAGCCCGTTTCGTGCAATCAGCTCCGTGGGCAGCTCGCTCCATGCCAGGGCAATTCCGACGCACATGGGTGGGGATAGTGGCTCGGAATAGTGGCGAGTGGCTCGGAATAGTGGCGAGTTGCGAGTGATAAGTTGCGAGTGGCGAGTGAAGAAACTCGAAGAGGCGGTGGTCTCAGGCGGAAAAAACTGAAGGACCGGCGATCCGTCTTTTTCTCGCCACTCGCCACTCGCCACCTCCGCCACACTCGCCACTCTTCACTCGCCACTCTTCACTATTCAAAAACATATCTTTCCTCGAATATCACAAATATCATAAGCATTGGCGACGTCGCGGTAGATAGCAGGCAGGTGGAGCGTGGCGGCGCTGCGGAGGGCGAACCGGCCATGGCGGTCGTTGACCTGCTCCTTGAGCAGGGCAACGGCCTCGGCCCTGGCCCGCCGCTGGGGCGGGTCGAAGAGGTCCAGCGCGTACTGGCCGCGGGCGGAAAGGTCCTCGGCGATCAGGTGCATGTGGCTGGCCTGGACGCCGGGCAGCCACGCCATGCGCAGACAGGGGCGGGCCGCCTCGAGCAGGAGGTCGAACCGATCGCTGGGAACCGGCAACGCTCTCTGGCCGACGCCGGCATGGCCGGTCTTGTACTGGATCGCGACCGTCAGCTTGCCCGTGGTCACGCCGTGGAACCGCAACTCCTCGATCAGCCGCTCGAGATTGCGGACCAGCCAGGCGTAGAGGACCACCGGTCTGGCGGTCGATTCGCCAAAGCTTCCCCCCCGCGACAGCACCTTGTGCGCGGGGCGCCGGGTGTGGATCGCCTGCACCGCGTCGCCATTGAGCTCCCACCAGAGGGCCTCGCCCGTGGCGGTCAGGAGCGACCGGACCTGCCGCCGATCGGCCCGCGCCAGGTCGAGGCAGGTGGTGATGCCCCAGGGCGCCAGCCGGGCCGCCCGCCGGCCCGCAATCCCGGTGATCTCGGTCACCGGCCGGCCGGCCAGGAGCTTTTCCTCGGCCTCTCGGTCGATCACCGCCAGGGCGCCGAACGGCTTGGCCGCGTCCGAGATCAGCTTGGCCAGGGTCCGTGTCCGGGCAATGCCCACCGTCACCGGCACGCCGATCCGATCCCAGATCCGATCGCGGACCGCCAGGGCAAGCTCCTGGAGCGTTTGCCCGCCGCCTGCCACCGCCTGGAAGAAGAACTCGTCGATCGAATAATACTCGACCCGCGGCGACAGCTCGCGCGCCACGTCGAGCATCCGCCGGCTCAAGACCTCGTACCACCGAAAATCGCGCTTGACGTAAATCCCCTCGGGACATTTGACCAGCGCCTCCCAGATCGGCTCGCCCGTCTTGACCCCGGCCGCCTTCATCTCGTAACTCTTGGCGATGACGCACGCCCCCTGGTTCCCCAGCACCCCCACCGGCTTGTTGCGCAAGAACCCATCCCGCACCCGCTCCGCCGACACGTAAAAACAGTCGGCGTCCAGGTGACCAACCGCTGTGGAACGTACTCGGGCTGTCATGTACGAAAATATAGAATGAACTTTTGGATAGGTCAAGGGAAAAGAGGGCGAGAGCGAGAAAAGTAGGGATTATCGAGTGATAGCCGGCTGAAAGTGGCCAGGTAAAGCGGTGTGGACCAGGGAAATGATGATGAGTGGCGGGTCATTCTCCAGGTGGTCGATCACGGCCAGGTGCAGCAGCAAGAGGCTCAATGATTGACGAAGATCCACATCTCCGCGATCAAACGGAACGGTACATTCGAAGTGCTTCAAGCGTCCGGGTCATGTCGGCTGGAAGCGAGGCGGTCAGGAGAACAGGCTGGCCCGTCGCGGGGTGAGTGAACCGCAAGGAGTGCGCGTGCAGAGCTTGCCGATCGATCAGGATCGCTTCGGGATCGAGATCGCCCGCGGGCATCGGCTTCCCCGTGGCCGGCCCGAGCAGATCTCCCAGCGTGAGCCTGTTCCGGCCGGAATAGGCCTTGTCGGCCACGATCGGGTGCCCGATATGAGCCAGGTGCACGCGGATCTGGTGGGTGCGGCCGGTCTCGGGCATGCAGCGGACCAGCGCATAACCGCGAAAGCGTTCCGCAACCTCGTAATAGGTGACGGCCGGTTTTCCCCCATCTTGAAGAGTGCGAATTGCCATCTTCTCGCGGCTCAGGGGATGAAACCCGATCGGCCGTTCGACGTAGTCGCTGTCGCGCTCGGGGACGCCGTACACCAGGGCAAGATACTCCTTGTGCACCTCGCGAAGCTCAAACTGGAGGGCCAGCCGGCGGTGGGCCAGGTCATTCTTGACCACGACCAGGAGCCCCGTCGTGTCGCGGTCAAGCCGGTGCACGATCCCCGGGCGATTCTCGCCCGCCAGGGTCGAGAGCGAGTCATAGTGAAACTGAAGCGCATTGACGAGCGTGCCCTGCCAGTTCCCCTTGGCGGGGTGCGTGACCATCCCCGGCGGCTTGTTCACCACCGTGAGGGTCTCGTCCTCGTACACGACTTCGATCGGGATGTCTTCGGCGACGGGAGTCGTATCTGGCAGTTCGGGGAGCCGGACGCGCACCAGGTCTCCCGCGCGGATCTTGTAAGACGCTTTGACTGGCCGGCCGTTGACGTGCACGGCCTCGGCCTCGATGATCCGCTGGATCACGCTCCGGGAGTAGTCGGAGAACCGGCTTGCCAGATAGGCGTCGATCCGCTTGCCGTCAGTGCGCGGCTTCACCTCGAATTCCTGAGGTGTTTCCGAAAGAGGTGGGGGCCACATGGAGAAAAGAGACTGCTGAAATGGCGACAAGGTCGATCCTCTCGGACCCATCCGATCGGAGATCGAAGCCTGGCTCTATGCGCTCAAGATTTCGGCGATTCCGCCTTGGGGGCGGCCGGTGCCGGCCTGGGCCCGGCTTTCGCGGCTTCCGCTTTGGGAGCCGAAGGCGAGGGAGACGCGGGCTGAGCCTTGGGGGTCGGGCGCCCGGGATCAAACGGACTCTCCGGAAATCCGGCCGACGAGGGAACGGGAGCGGATGGTCCGGCGGTCTTGCCTGCGTCCGAACTCTTTGATGAGGCAGCCTCACCCTTGGTGACCGGGGAAGGCGGAGGCGGCGGCAGCAGGGGAATGGAGGGGAGCAGACCGCCCGGGATGTCTTCTGCCGGCAACGAGCCCGGATTCGCCGAACCTGGAGCCGGCATGAGCGGCATGTTGAGATTCTGCGTACCCAGTGGAGGCAAGGTCACCTTGGTCGGCGAATAGGCGTAAAGCTCCTTGTAGAAGGCGACCGCCTCGGGCTTCTTGAGCGCCGCGGCCAGTTTCTCGGCTTCCGCGGCTTCGGTCGATTGGGGCCAGTTCTTGACCACGAGCTCATATTGCTCGATGGCCTTGGGAAGCTCGTTGCGCGCCTCCAGAGCACGCGCTTTGCCGAGCGCCGCGGCTCGCGCCTGGGGCGAATCCTTGGGCGCCTCCTTGACAACCTCGTCGAAATTGGCGACCGCTTTTTGCAGGTTCGGCAAGGCCACGTCGCGGTTATTGGGCAGATCCGCGAAACCCTGGTTGTAGTACTCCGTGGCGGCTTGCAGCCGGGCCCAGGTCGCAGCCGAAGAGCCGGGGAAATCCTCCGCGAGCTGAACGCGATCCGCCGGCGATTTGACCGACTCCATCTTTGCCCAGACCTCGGCATTGGCGGACGAGCCCGTCCAGACGGCGTTGCTCAGTATGACAAGGCCCAGCAGGCCAGCGACGATCGCCGCGATCGCACCCCAGAATTTCACGGGGTTTTTCATCGCGCGATGGGTCCACCGGGCCAGGACCATCATGTTCTCTTCCGGATCGTGAATCACGGTGGGAACTTGATGTTCAAACTGGTGCCGGGTCGACAACGGCCGTGGCTGCGACGGGGAACGCGATGATTCTTTCTTCATCCTGCTTACCTCACGCCGGACCGCCCCGGGGTGGCGCAACCGGACAATCCCTCGAAACTTAAGTTCACAGTAATCATAGTATTTCGCCCCAATCGCGGTCAAGCCGAGCCGCATGGCGATGCGCATCGGGCCTTGCCTTGAGTAGGGGTTTCCGTGTCGAGGAGAAGGTGCGCTGTCATAGACTCCACGCACGCTCACGACTCCAGAACACTCTGCCCATTCCCCTCCAGCAGATCGCGACAGAACGAGGGCATGTCCTGGTAGGCTCTGGTATAGGTCAGTTCGAGCGGCGCGTTGACATGAGCGCGGTACTCCAGGAACAGCGGCATCTCGGGGAGCGTCTGACCGAATCGCACATGCTCGAGATACGCCTCGGGTATCTGGCTTGCCAGATAACTGGCGAGCGAGAGCGGCCGGTCGCTGGGTAGGTCGTACTCCTGCGCATCGAAGAACGACCAGGCGGCTCCGTGCATCCCCCGAGGATCATGTTTGCCCGGAACGAAAAGGTCGATGAGCAGGACGTGAATCCCATTCCTGAGGGCGGATTCCACCTTCTCTGCAAATTCGGCCACCGAGGATGATCGGTCTTTGTTGCCGGGGGAGACAATCTCGACGATCGCCACTAGCCGATGGCCGCTGACATGGCGGATCGCCAGAGTACGCCGCAGGGCTTTGTAGCTAAGCTCCGCGGATGCCACCAGCTTGCGACTGATTCTGGGTGGGGCATCGATCAGCGCGACCCCTCCATTTCCAGGAGGGTAAGGCCTACCGGTCAGGATGTCGGGAGAGTGCAAGGTGATTACATCGGGGATTCGCATCCCGGCATGCTGTTCGCTGAGAGCATAATACCCATCGGGCAGCATGCCATTGTTCAAGGCTCCCATCAAGTGCGTGATCCAGGAACCGTGAAAGGCATGAAACGTACCGGCTTCGACCCTGGACCAGTCATGAATGGGCATGAGCCGATGCTCCCGGTTTGATGGACTACCGGGATTATACTACAATGCAGTCCATCTCAACCAACAGCCCGTGATCGCGATTTTGACGACCGCATCACCTCACGACCGCCTGGAACGACACCTCGCCCGAGGCGCCCGGGGGGATGACGCCGGGGAATTCCCATTTGAGCTCGGACGAGCCGACGCGGTTCTCGGCCGATGTGAAGACGGTTCCCTTGGGACCTCTGGCCGAGCCCTTGACGTACTCGAGCCGGGGCAAGAGGCTGTCCACGACCGAGGCCGCTCGAATCGGCGTGTTGCCCATGTTGCGGTAGGTGATCGTGAACGTGAGTGTGTCGCCTGGCTCCGCCTCGGCGGCACTGACCCGCTTGATGATGGCCATGCCCGGTCTCTGCGGCGGCGTCTCGACTCCCTTCATCTCGTGGGGCTGCCACGACATGACCGTTTGTCCGGGCCCTTCGATCAGGCCGGTCATCACCGTGGATTCAACGCTCTTGATGCCGTCGAGCCGGATCTTCTCCTTGATCAGGGCGGGCTTCATTCGATCGCGGGTGAGCTGAACCGGCTGCTGCTGGGAATCAACCTTGACCTGCTGGACGTTGTGGTAGACGTCGGGCCCGCGCATGTTGGAATCTTCGCCGGGGGAGATGCGGCCGGCCATGGCCTGGGCGCGACTCCGTTCGCGCGTGAGCTCGGCGGCCTGGTTCTGAACCAGGCGGCGGGAATGAGAGCGGCTTTCCGTCAGCGCGAACTTGTCGAGCGAGCGGTTCATCGTCGCTCCGTGCACCTCGACCGCCTCGTTCGTGCCTGTGCTGATGCGGACCTCGGCGAACCGGGGGGCGTAGACGCAAACACGGTTGGTCGGCAGAACGCGGAGCTGCCGGCGGTCGTTCAGGCCGACGTCGAAGCGCATGACCGCATCCCGAGGGTCGATGCCCTTGATGTTACCGCCCTCACCGACCCCCGCTGGCTCGCCCTGATCGCCACCGTCGCAGAGGTACTCGTCGCGTGGCAGCCAGGGTCGGCCCGGCGGCGGCGGAGTGCCGCAGACCGGCCCGCAGGGAAGCCGGCAGGGCTCGCCGTCGGTGCTGGTGAAGGGGCAGCGGACAGCACCAACCGCGGCGACCGCGTCCAGACCGAGATCGCCGGTGGCTCCCGCGTTGATCTCTTCGAGGGTCGGCCGGCGCCCGCCGATCCGCACGATCGCCATGACCCGGCCCAGGGCCTCGGCCACCTTCAGCGGCTGCTCGGTCGGGTTGAGCGTGACGACCGGAATCTGATCCTTGGACACCTTGATCGGAATCGCCTGTTCGGGCTCTTCCAGGTAGATCACCTTGGTGACGAGCCGGCCGCGGTCGACGACGTCCCACAGTTCTTCATCGGTGAAGACGATCCGGATCGGGTACTTGGCCGGGCTGATCTCCCTGGGCCGGTGCAGGTGCCCCACAACCTCGATCACGGGAAAGAGTTCAACTCCGGGACGCTCGGTGATGTTGCTCAGCCGCAGGCGGTAGCCGACTCCGCGCTGAAGGCCGACCGTCGCGATGCCATCGCCATCGCCATCGCCGATGGGCGCCGGGCTGGGTTCGGGTGCCAGGACCTCGACCCTCAGTCCCGAGGGCCCCTGGAAGCGGACGACCTGGACCTTGGGGTCGAGAGCAGGCGGACCCTCCGGGCCGTGTCCTTCGGGCGTGATGATCGGGCCAACCGCCGAGACACCGGGCCGAAGTTCAGGCCCTGGCGCTCCCATTGGCACTCCTGGCGTGACG
>JBAUOX010001049.1:0-5088 GCA_049579985.1 Isosphaeraceae bacterium
CCCACCGCGCCGGCCGGTAGGTCGCGCGGTCGCCGCGATGGAGCAACTCGAAGTCGAGCCGGGCGCTTTGCTCCGCGGGCGCGGGGCCGGACCGCCCGGCGAGCACTTGCAGCGCCGGCGCGACGAATACCAAGAACCCCACCAGCGTGCTGGCGGGGTTGCCGGGCAGACCGAAGACGAGCGTCCCGGGCTGCTCTCCACGTTGCGGGCCGATTCCGAACCAGAGCGGCTTTCCGGGCTTCATGCGAACCTTGTGAAACACCCGGCGGACGCCGCTCCGCTCGAGCGCACCGGGAACCAGGTCGCGCTGGCCGGCGGAGACGCCTCCGGTCACCAGCAGAACATCAAACACCAGACACTCTTGCACGATGCGATGCAGTTCCCCAGGTTCGTCGGGTGCGATCGGAAAGACCCGGGGGAATGCGATGTGGTCGATGGCCAGGGCCTCGAGCATGACTGCGTTCGAGTTGCGGATCTGGCCGGGCCCGGGAACCTGGGCGGGTTCGACCAGCTCGTCTCCGGTCGGCAAGATGGCCAGCGTCGGCCTGGGGATGACCCGCACGCGGGTCCGCCCGACCGACGCAAGCAGTCCCAGGCTGGTCGGGGACAATCGGTTTCCAGATTGCAGCAGGAGCTCTCCCTGGCGGCAAATCCGCCCCCGGCGAAGGATATTCTGGCCGGCTCGTACCTCGGAGGCGTCCACCACGACATCCTCGTGCACGAACCGGGTGTGCTCACGCATCACCGCCGCGTCGGCTTCGGGAGGCAGGGGGGCCCCGGTCATGATAACGGCCGCCTCACATGGCCCCAGCCTGCGGCTCGGGGTCTGGCCGGCCAGTATGGTCTCGCCGATCTTGAGCCGACGATTCGCGGACGTCAGGTCAGAGATCCGCACGGCATAACCGTCCACGAGCGATTTGTCGAACGGCGGCTGGTCCGCGTCGGCCGCCACGTTTTCGGCGAGCAGGCAACCCCGGCTGTCGAGCAGCGAGCGCTCGGCCGGAGGCAGCGGCCGGGCCTCCTTCATCACCTCTGCGAGCGCCTCTTCGACTGTGAGCATGAATGCGCCTTTCGTGGAGCCCTGCCCCCAGTGCTGGGCCAACGCCCCCGAGACAACGCTCATTGTTCCAGGAAATTTCTCAGCAGCTTGATTCCCTCGAGGGTCAGGAAGCTCTCGGGATGATACTGGACGCCTTCCAGCGGGTAGGACTTGTGGCGAACACCCATGATCTCACCCTGATCGGTCCAGGCTACGACCTGAAGCTCGTCGGGAAGGGTTCCGGGCTGGATCACCAGGCTGTGGTATCGGGTCGCCTCGAACGGGTTGGCGAGGTTTCGGTAGACGCCTTTGCCATCGTGGTGGATCCATGAGGTCTTGCCGTGCATGATCCGGTCGGCGCGGACCACCCGGGCCCCGAAGGTGTGGCCAATGCACTGGTGGCCCAGGCAGACCCCGAGCAGCGGGATCCTGGGGGCGAGCCGGGCGATCAGGTCATTGCAGATCCCGGCCTCCAGAGGGGTGCAAGGACCCGGGGAGATGATCAGATGAGATGGGTTCAAAGCCTCGATCTCCGCCACCGTGATCTGATCGTTGCGGCAGACCTGAAGATCGATGCCGGGGTCGATCTCGCCCAGGCGCTGGACCAGGTTGTAAGTGAAGGAATCGTAGTTGTCGATGAGCAGGATCATGGCTGGGCCTGGACCGACTGGAACGGATCGGGCGGCGATGTCGCTCGCCGACTTGTCCGACGAGATCGATCGTACCGTTGCCGACCTTGCGCCGGAAGAGATTCTCCTGCGCGAACGCCCGCAGCGCCTCGTCCGGCGTGCTAGACTGGATTCCGGTTTTGCCCGCGTTCGGTCGGTTCTTGCGCATCGTCAAGGGCTGCCTCGGGCCGGAGTCAAAGACAGCCGCCACGAGCGATTCGACACGGAGGATCGAGATGACCACGACGATCGTCACAATCACCCTGGCCCTGGCGCTGGGAGGCACCGGGCAGTGTCCGGATCCGGCACGATGCCCTTACGGCCAGCAGCACCACCACGGGTCCGGGCACGGATCCGGCGGCTGGGTTTTGCCTCCTGGGCCCGGCGACGGCTGGGGGTTTCCCAACAATAATCCCGACGGCTACGGCTGGTTCGACCCCGGGCCGCTCTTGCCGTTGGGCGCGGACCGCACCGCGGAGTACAACTTCCGGCGCTATTTCGCGGTGCCCATCGACCAGGCTTGCCCTGGAACGTACTACAATCCGTACGTGAACCGCGGCCAGCGTTACCTGCCGTACACCGGCAACGGGGGATGTCATCCCATGGGCGGGCCGCCGCCCGATTCGGCCCAGACGCCGGTACGGCCATACAGCTCTCTGTCGAACGACCGACCTGTAGTGCAGGTGCCTCGCCTCAATGGGCGTGTTGAAGCGCCCGTGGACAACTCCGGCAAAACCGGCCTGACTCCTTGAGTGACCTCCGGTCCAGGGCAAGTCTGTTGATTGGCAAGGGTGCTCGTCATGATTGTTCATCTTCCAGGATGGCTCTGATGTTACGAGCCGCGTGCAAGACCCGGATAACGTCAATTCCGCCGGCAACGGGCAGGTAGAAGATCAGGTAATTCCGGAACCGTCTGACCTGGGCACTTCGAAGCCCCTGGAGGCGCGGGTTGGCAACCTCATAGGGTGCGCCTATCCCTGGCGTGCAAGCCAAAGCCGCAAATGTCGCTTCGGCAGCCAAGCGAAACCGCCGTGCGGCATCGGGACTGCGTGCGCCGATATACGCATAGCATCCAGCCAGGTCGATCCGGGCTGCGGGCTTCTTGAGGATGACCGGATCATTCATTGGGCCTTGCGAGCCTTGCGGGTGGCGATGATCTGTTGCCCCTCGCGCTCTATCTCATCCCAATCATGGGAAGTCATCGGGGTAGACGGGCCGGAGTCCAACCCTTCGATCAAAAGTGCTTCGAGCCGGATCTTCTCCTCCGTGTGCTCCGAATCCCGCTGTTTGAGCAGCAGCAAGGCTTCATCAAGCACCTCATCTTCAGAACGATAATGGCCGCTCTGCATCTTGGAGCGAATGAACGGCTCCCACTTCTCCGGCACGTTTAGATTCATGATAATCCATCTCCTTTGTATTTCAGCCTACCACGGCTGGCGTAGTTTGTCGAGGTGGGCGATTATTGCATGCGTGCAAACGCCGGGTGTCTGGGTTATAGTGCACTGGCCACGCACTAATTGATAGGGATAAACAGGGAGCCTGGGATGCCAGCTTGCTCTATTGATGACGTCGCCAGGACGCCAACAGAGGCCTCAGATCGCTGGTCTTTACCATTTTTGGGGGCCTGGCCAAACCTTTCCGTAACGGTTTAGCAAACCGTCGCTATCGACCACTCAGCCACCTCTCCTACAAGGACTTATGTCATATCGCCTGTCGCTGATGCCGGCTATTCTGCCGGTTTCGTCCCCATTATGGGGATGTCAGCCGATGGGTCGTCAAGCGAAATGGCGACAGAAGGGTGGCTACTGGGCGAGCGATGCCGGGGATGATCCGGCTGGGTCGCATCGGGGCTGTAATCACCGGCTTGGAGTTCGGCGATGCCGCGACGGATGGTCGGGCGCGCGAGGTCGGTGGCGGCGGCGACCACGGAAATGCCACCGCGCCCCAAGGCCATGGCCTCACAAGCGGCCCAACATCGCCGCGCCTTCTCGTGAAGAAATGGAGCGAGTGCTTGATACTTCTGACGGACACTGGTAATCACTGCTGAACTTGCCATAATGTCAGCGTAGCAAGCCTGTGCGTTTTGGAAAAGTTATTTTGGAACGGCTCCTAAGCGTCGGGTTCGGGAGCTTCAGAGGCGATCCGAAAAAACCATGGCCGGTCTCAGATCACTGGAAGTGGAGCTAGAAGTGGTAACGCCTCTCTGGATAGGGGGTGCCAGCAAGCGGGCGGAGTTACGTCCGCCGTCGGTCAGGGGCTGCATGCGGTTCTGGTTCCGAGCACTGGCCGGTGGGCTGCTGGGTGAGGAGCTGAGAAACGTCTGGGAGGCGGAATCGGCGGTGTTCGGGAACATCACCCGCGCCTCATCCGTGGTTGTCCGCCTGTTCGGATCGCCACGAACGGGTGTTTCGGTTGTCGGCGAGACCGAGCAGCTTCCTGGCTTGGCCTACATGTTCTGGTCGGTTTTTCAGCAAAAGCGCGATGCGATCCTGCCAGGCGAACGGTTTCGTCTGCGTCTGAACTCCCGTCCCTTCCCGTTTGCTCCCGTTGAGGTCGTGGGGCGGAACCTGGGAATGACCGAAAGCTTCGAGATGGCGGCGGCCTCGTTATGGCTGCTGGTCCGCCTGGGAGGGGTTGGTGCCCGCGTACGGCGGGGGGCCGGAGGAATGTCTGCGGTCGCCGATCCAACAGGCTGGCCCGATTGCCTGCCGCCTCTGGTCAGTACGGCCAGGACACCGGCCGAGCTGGCCGCCGAGCTCAGCGCTGGCCTCGAGCGGGTGCGCCAGGCCGCCGGATGGAGCGCTCGCCCGCCCACCGATCCGTCGAGCTACGACATTCTGCACGAGCGCGTTTGTCAACTCTACCTCGTTGACACCACGTTCCCGTCCTGGTGGGACGCGTTGAACTGGGCCGGCGAGCAATTCAGGGCGTTCCGCATTGAACAGAAGCTCGATGCTACCGGCGTCGCCGCCCTGCTCGTTCAGGGCCGGATGGCCGCGCGGACGATCCAGCGCGCGATCCTCGGATTGCCGATCACGTTCTTCTTCAAGTCCATCTTTGCCGAGCTGACCGGCCGCGGCATCGACCCCAGGGAGGCCCGGCGCAAGGCCTCGGCAACGGTGTCGCCTTCGCGGGGGCTGGGACGCGCATCCCCTCTGTTCTTTCGCATCCTCCCGCTGGCCGGCACTCCGACCTCGTACGCGGTGCTGATGGGACTGTTCCGCTCCCAGCTCTTGCCCGATCACGAGATGGTCGTGAAGCCCGCCGACTTTTCACTCCGACCGGCACGGGTGGACGTACCGACCGACTATTCTCTGATCGACCGATGGTTTGACCACGTCAGGAGACAGCAAGTCGGTCTCCTGCCCGTACCGCTTCGAT
>JBAUOX010001050.1:0-9277 GCA_049579985.1 Isosphaeraceae bacterium
CGCTGCTGACGGTCCATTTGAAGCCGTACTGGGGAAAACCCGCCGTACGGAATTTTAGAGGGGGAAGGGGAAACCCGAAGCTCGATTGAGCCCGCCGGGCGCCCCTTCCCTACTCGGCTCAAGTTAACTTGAAACTCGGTCTGAGCCCATTAGTCGGCCAGAATCGGCACGGCGTGCCGCCTCCGGGTCAAAGACTTCCACCAGGACGGCGACGAGGCGACCGTCACGCTCCACGAGAAGGGCGACAAGCACCGTCGCATCGGGCTCCATTTCGCCGCGGCTGAGGCACTTGCGGCGTACATCGCCAAGGCGGAGCTCTCGAAGGGGCCGCTCTTTCGCGCCCGGCTCAACTCGCGGAGCCAAAAGCTAGGTCTTGCGCCCATCGGCATGGTCACGATGTATAACCTGGTCCAGCGCTACCTCGCCCGACTCCCCGCGTCGATGCAGGAAGAAGAGGTGACGGATGAGGACGGCACCGTGACGAAGGTCAAGCGCTGCGTCTACACGCCGCATTCGCTCCGGGCGACCACGGCGACGCTGCTCCTCGATGCCGGGGCGGACATCATCAAGGTCAAGGAATTGCTCGGCCACAACCACGTCACCACGACCCAGATTTACGACAAGCGGCGGCGCAGTTTGAAGGAAGGTGCCTCACACGACGTCCCGATTTGACGAGATCCCCTACCCCGGACGCGAGATGACGGCCTGGTTCTCGAAGGTGAGCCTGGTGGTTCATTTCATCGGCCGGAGCTATCGACTGAAGGGTAAAATCTCGCTTCAGAACGACGTTAAAGCGAAGAAAAACGCAGAGGGTGAGTTAGACAAAAATTAGCGCTACAATGTACCGGTTCCCAAGTTCGTGGGATCGCACCGGTTCCGGATTCGTGGGACGTGACAGCCTGCCGTCCGATGCGCCGAGGAGGCAGGCTGAAGCCGACCCTCCAGGAGCTCACAACAGGTCGGTTGAAACCGCACTAATATTGGCACCGTTCGAGATGACAAGTATGTATGTTTATAACCATAATCGCTTCAACCCAGACAGGTGGCCCGGACGGGGCTGCCGGGGAGGAGAGCGTGCAAGGGTGAGCGGGACGGCTACGTCCGAAGGCCGCAGGCCTCCCGCAAGAGGGAAGCGTTGAGCAGAAGCATGTCCAGCCAGTAGTTCATGCGTTCCGCATTGGTGACGTCTTTCCAGTGCGAGAGGAGAGCGGCATGCACGCCCAGCGGGGTACGCCCTTCCTGGGGGTGTACTTCCAGCATGAAGGATACCCGCTCTGGGGGGAGCCCACCGAGGGCGGTCTGGACGATTTCGTGCAACCCTGCCGGCCCGAACATGCCCCCCAGCAGGTACCGGCCCTGGTAGGCGAAGGGGAGCCGGATCTCCTGCAGGAAGCTGAGGTGGTCCGAAACGCCGTAGCAACTTAGGGTCGAAAGCGGGTGGCCGTCGTGCAGATGAAAGTGCAGCGGTTTCCCCAGCCGTGCGAGGCGCTGCACCAATCCGACCACGGCGGGCCGGGCCTCGGCCACGGCTCGCTGGATGCCCCCCAGGCGTTCCGGCAGGTCGGGGGAGGTCTTCAGCGAGCAGACGTCCACGCCGGGGAGGGCCCTCTCGTAGGCCGTCCGGCAGACCTGAATCCCGACGTGTGAGACGTCAATGCACGCCGAGACGCGTTCCAGATCGCTCGCCCTTTCAAATAGCGAGGCGAAGCCATCCGTCGCCAAGCCGGCGGCATATTCGACGAAGAGCCAAGGCGCGTTCCGTACCTCGGCCAGCCGCCGGTCCGCTTCTCGCAATGCCGCGATCGCCGCGTCCGGCCGCTCCCCGAACTGCGCGTGGTCATGGACGGTCATCCCCTCGACCCACCCGGCGGCGCGAACGGCAAACTCCATCACCCGGTCGCGTGCCTCGGGCCAGAGCAGGTTGATCTCGCGCGGGAGGTGAACCGTACACGGGCGGTCGGCGGGGCGGAAAGCCAGCAGCAGTTGGAGTTCCTCCGGGCTTGCGGGATACAATTCCGCCCCCAGCCCCGCCTCCTGGAAGCGCACTTGCGCCAGACGCAGCAGGGCATCGTCGCCCTCGATCCCCTGCTTGATCAGCATGGCCAGGAGCTTCGGCGCCGGCATCTCGCCCCCTGCGATCGCATTGGCTGTTGGTTACAGCCCCTGTTGAGGACGGGTTTGGACGACATACACTTCGTCCCCGCTGTACACCCCCTCCACGTCCTGGGGCCGGCCCAGCCTTTCTTCGAGAAAGGTGGCGATGTTTGCCAGCCGTCGGCCGAGATGCTGCGCGGCCGCCGCGTCGGTGGAGAGAGGAACCCTGGAATAATCCAGCCGCTCGCGGATCAGGCCATCCGTGCCGTTGTCGCGAGAGGGCCGCAGGGCGACGCTGAAGCTGGCGCAGGCCGAGAGCGTGATAACGCCGGCCTTGCGCTGGCACACCATTCGGTACGGGGTTCCGGGTATCGAGGAGGAGGCGAGGGCTTCCCCCAGGCCGACCGCCAACTCCACCAAGGCCTCGTCAGGGTTGCCGGTGAGGGGGTTGACCGTGTGCAGGATAAAGGACAGCTCCGGGGCCACCAACTCCTGCAGCAGCACGGCCATGCAGATGCTGCTGTGGGCGATCCCGGCCTGCATTCGGCCCATCGCGGCCCGGCGGGTCCAGAGCGAAGCCCAGACCCGGGTAATCGCCGCCGGGGCCGCCCCGGGAGGGGCGTTCACGACCGATTCGTACAGGCCGGCGCCGGCCAGGTGTTCCAGGTCCTCGCCGTTGGCGCTCGAACGGACCGCCAGGCGCGCGTCACGGCCGAAGAACGCAGTAACGGTGGTGCCGATCTGGTCGGGCACCGGGAGGGCGCGCACCAGTTCGCGCAGGCGCTGGAGCAGTGCCTCCAGTTCCCCGGTCGGGGTGTTCGGCAGGCGCCCCAACAAGGCCAGATATTCGCGGTGGATGGCGGGAGCACCGTCCAGGCACTGCTCCATCACTCCGAAGGGGAGGGCCAGCCCCCGCGGCGCTCGGAACAGCCCGCCCGATTGCTCGGCCAGTTCCAGCAGGCGCCGGGCCCCGGCCGCCTTGGCGCCGCAGGTGGCCGGGCTGGCCTGGTCGAGGGGGAGAGCACCGGCCCCCGCCGTCAGGAGAGGTTTTGGGAGAGAGACGGGCGTTCGAGTCGATCCGGCCCCCGTGGCCCCCCGCGCTCCCTGCGCTGCCTCCTGCAGGGATAGCCCGTCCGTCGTGACACGCAGGCGCACCAATTTGCCGACAAATCGCTCAAAGTCCTTGAGGTGTTCCCGCTCCGCGCACGCGGCGAACGGGAGGCGTGCCTGCCGGGCGCGCACGCCCAGGTGGGAGAGAAGGGGCAGGGGGTGGCCCAGCGCGATGCCGGCCACGCACGCCGGGATGTCCGCGTCGCCGTCGGCCTGCTCCAGCAGGAGCAGGAGCGGCCCCTTCGCCCCCTCGACTTCCGCGAGCGTCGCCGCATAGGCCAGTGTCCCGGAGGCCTCGCCCGGGACGATCGCTTCCCACGGAGGCAGCCGCAGGGCCTGCCGCAGCACTTGTAAACCCGCGTCCACGAGCCTGGATAGTTGAAAGAGGACGTGGCCGCGGATGTCTCCCTCGCTGAAGACCTTGATCACCCGTTCCTCGATCTCCAGCGCGCGGCCCAGTTCCTCCGCCCGCCGCAGGAAGAGGTGGTTGATCCGGTCGGTGTAGGTCTCGGCCAGGCGGCGGGCGCGGGAGAGCGTTGCCACGAGCCGCAGCAGGTGGAAGCGATCCTGAGCGTGAAAGTTCCCGGCCCAGGCGGTGACCTCCGACCGAAGAGCGGCGCACTCCTCGGGCTCGATCAGGCTCAGCCGGAGGTTGTCGAGGGCCGCCGCCAGCGCGCGCAGGAGGCCGGCCCAGGCACCGGGCCCGGCCAGGTCTTGCAGCCGGTTGCTGCACTCGCTCAGCAGCGCGAAGGCGTAATCTTCCAGCCCGATGTCCGCCAGGCGCAGTTGTGACCGCCGCTGCGGGCTTTCCTGGTCTCCTTTCTCCGCAAAGAGCTGCCGCAGGGCCGTGAGCCGCTCCAGCAAGTCCAGTAACTGGCCGTCGGAGACCGGTCCTTCCGCCTTCAGGGCTAGGAAACCGCTCACCGCCTCCACGACGGCCGCGTCGAAGGAGCGGGCCAGCGCCCGGAGACGTGCCTCCAGGGCCGTGGCGTTGAAGAACTCCTGGAGTTCTCCGTGAAAGACCTCGAACTCCTGGACGAACGCCGGGGGGTAGCCGGCGCCGGCGGCGGTGATGCGTCCGAGGATCTCCTCCGCCGTGAGCAGGTCCTCCGGCCCGGCACAGCGGTGCAGCTTGTTCTGCAGGCGGTGCTTGATTTCCTGCTTGAGCTCGGACGGGATGTCGTTGCGGTGCGCGATATCGCGGATGCGCGTCAGCGGCTCGGACCGGCGAAACTCTTCGTTCCAGGACGGCAGGTAGGGGTAAATCCGCCGTACGATCCAGGCCGTCTCGGGAGTAGACAGTCGCTCCAGGGCCGTCTCGATCTGCAGTGCCGCCTCGGCGTGATGTTTGGGCCGGTAGTGGCGCCCGTCCTCCTGGCACCGCAACTCGCCCGTGGCCAGGAAGCGCAGGTAAACCGCGACCGTCGCCAGTTGCCCGGGCGTCGGCGCGAAGGCCGAATCGCTGAAGCGGTCGCGGATCCACTGCAGCCGCTCCCGCCAGCTTTTTCGGCTCCGGCTGGCTTCCACCAGGGCGCGGGTGAACTCCGCCTCGGCCCCCCCTTCCGGTTCTCCCCCCCGGAGGGCAGGCAGCCTCATCCCGGCCTCGGCGAGCACCGGATCAGACGCGTGCATCGAAGAATCTTCTCCATTCGATCCTCGGGCCGCCGTCCACCCTGCCTGGGGAAGACAGGGACAGGAGTTCGCGCAATCGGGTGGCGGCTTCGATCAGGAGCTGCGGCGGCCGGGGCCACTGCTCCAGGATCAGGGCGCCGTGATAGTCGCGCCGGCGCAGTCGCTCCAGAAAAGCCCTCACGCCCGCATCGTCTATCCTCGCCGGTCCGGTGAAGAGCGTCAAGTGGCTGTCGGCGTCGCCGTAGTTCTCGTGGACGTGCAGGTGAATGATGGGGACCTCCGGCGCCAGCTCATCGATGTAGCGGATGAAGTCATTATGGGTCGGCGTACAGAGGTTGGCGTGGCCCAGGTCCAGACACATGCCGACGGTCCCGGGGCCAACTGCATCCAGCTCCCGCAGGCCCGCGAAGGTCTGGTTGAAGTCCGCAGGCGTTGTGCGAGGCGTGTTCTCGATGCTGAGCCGCAACCCCGACTCGGCTGCGTAACGGATCACGGGCTCCAGAGAACGCACGAAGCCTGACGCCCCCTCAGCCATATTGAGGTGCAGGTTGACGAGGTCGGCGCCGATGTCACGGGCGAAATCGACGCTGCGGATCAACAGCGGGACCCCGTCGGGGTGCAGCGGGTTGGCCTGCCAGGGCGCGTGGACGGTGAAGCGGATGTCGTGGGCCTCGCCGGTGTCGCGGATCCAGGCGCGCAGGCCCTGGTCCATGTCCGACTCGTCCCAGCCCGCGGCGCTGCCGCCGGGGTACTCCTTCTTGTCCGCGAACCATTCGAAGGCGCCGAAGCCGTGCCGGAGCGCGAACTCGAACGGCTCCATGCGCTCGGCGCACGCGATGGCGGTCTGGTTGCCGATGCGGAGACGTGGGATCATGAAAGCCTCAGTTGCCCAGTCCTACCTGGGGGCGGGTCTGCACGACGTAGAGCGACCCGCCGTCCACGGCCCCTTCGACGTCTTGCGCCGGGCCCAGCACCTTCTCGACATCGATGCCGATGCGGGCAATGGAGCGGAGCAGGTCGTCACGGAAGCGCGGGTCCCAGACCAGCTTCTCGGCCGTGTAGTCGAGCAGCCGGTGCTCGGGCTCCTCAGCCAGGAAACTATCATACAAGCCAGCTCCGGCAAAGTCCTCCAGGTCCTCGCCATTGGAATCGGAGCGGAAAATCACGCCCTTCCCGTACAGGCCGATGCTCTTGCCGGGGTAGGCGAGGACTTCCAGGCTCAGGTCGGCCTTGCGACAGACGAATCCCAGGGCGCGGCCGGGGTAGTTGCCGACCAGGGTTTCGCCCATGCCCAGCACCACCTCGGAGTAGAGCTCGGCAGGGTCCCCCGTGAAGGGGTTAGCGGTGTGGATGACAAAGGCGTAATCGGCCGGCACGACCTGCTGGATCAGCACCGCCATCCGCAGGTCCTCGTGCGGGACGCCGCGGGCGCGGCGTGAGAAGTAGGCCCGATCGTTCCACTTCGAGGCCCAGACGCGCCGGATGCCGCGCCAGGCCTGCTCCCAGGGCACAGGCGCCAGGCCCACGCGCTGCCAGGCCTGCAGCAGAGGCTCCTTCAACTCCGCGGGCGGGGCCATCTCCAGCAGCAGCGCCCGCAGGCGGGACAGCACCTCGACAGGGTTCTGCTCTGCCGCCGCGACGAGGGCCTCATACTCCCGGCGAAGCGCGCGGTTGCTGTCGTCCCCCAGCGCGTTTTCAAAGGCACCGAAGGGCAGGGCGAGGGACGTCGGCAAGTGGACCCAGTCGGGCAGCCGGTCGCGTAGTCCGTTCAAGTTGTTGGCCTTCCCGCCCACGGTAGCGGGGGTGAACTGGTCCTGCGTGACCGCCCAGCGGGAGAAGGTAGGGGCCGTGCCGCGTCGTGTTGTGTTCCGCTCGACTTTCACGTCAGGGCCGCCGCCTGCTGCTTGGGCAGCGGGCTCCTCGTACTCCACGTCGCCGCCAGGGGTCACGCGCAGCAAGGCACTCTTGTCCCGCAACCCCTTGAGGCGTGCGTACGCCTCGGGGTCGAAGCAGGTGGCGAAGAGCACCCGAGCGTTGCGGGCCCGCACCGCCACGTGCGACAGCAGGTCTGGCGCGTCAGAGGTGATGACCGCCGTCACGCCCTCGGGAATCTCCTCGTTGCCACTCACGGCATCCGCGACGAGCACGGTGGGTTCAGGGAAACGCTCGCCCTGCACGGCAATGAGGCGGTCCACCAGGCGCACTCGGCCGGAGGCCCGTGCGGGGCTGATGACCTGCCATCCCCCCAACCCCGCCGCCTTCCGCAGCACTGGGTCGAGAGGGCCTAACAGCAGGGCGAGCGCGAAGGCCGGCCCGCCGCGGATGACCTCCTCACTGAAGAGAGGCACCGCCCATCCGTGCACCTCGAACGCCTCACCCAGGAACTCGGCCTTGGGCTGCAGGCGCTGGTAGAGGTCGTTGGTGAACCCCTGGACCCAGCGCGCCACCCGGTCGGCCACGCTCTTGGCGTGCAGCGCCCAGTCCCGGCCGTCCCGGGGGCGGGCTATGAGCGCAGCCCAGTGGCTGGCGCAGATGGCCAGCTCCTGGGAGTTGATCGAGAGGTTAAGATTTCGGAGGGCCCAGTGGACCAGCTCTACCAACCGATCGCGGTCGAATTGGCTGAGGTTTGATCGCTCGATCATCCCGCGCAGGGACCCTTCCAGCGCCAGGTCCAACAAGAGCAGGTCCCGCAGGGCGGCATCATCCGTCGCCGTGGCGATCGCTTCCCTCAGCCCCTCGCGCGCCGACGTGGCCGCGGGCACAAGTTCCTCCGTTGCCGCCCCCCGTTGCCGCAAAGAGAAGAGCGCGTCGAGTTGCTGGTTCGGTCCCTGGCCCAGCCGGCTGCGGGCCGCGTTGGCGGCGCTCTGGAGGTCCGTCCCCGAATGCACGGACTTGAGGATCCGCAGGAAGTTCTCGAAGTCCTGGATCAGCGCGTCTTTCCGGCCGGGGAAAAACCCGGGGTCGGCCTTGATCGGGCGCTCGAAACCCCTCAGCCGTTCGCGCGTAACGCCGCCCGCTTCCAGGGTCTGGTAGAACCGGCTCAGGTTCCCATCGCTCTTCAGGAACGCGAGGTAGGCCGTGCCGATGACGACGTCATCGGGGGTGGTGTTGTTGTGGAGCTTCTGGTGCCACTCCTCCACGAAGGTACCGCTCGCCTCCTTCAAGTCGTGGCGGTGCATGATACGGAGGATCTCGTCACGGACTTGCTGGCCGTCGCCCCCGCGGCCAAGCGTCGTGAGCAGGAGGCGCACCCACGTCCGACCTCCTGCCCCGGTGCCAAGGGCGTCGCGCGGCGGTTGCCGTCGCCAGATGCCGGCCAGCCGCTTGGTGAGCCGCTCCTGGGCGCGACTGAGTTCGCGGGGTTGGGTGTTGTAGCGCCGCTGCCAGTCGAGCTGGCGCGTGGCGCTGTAGCGCAGCCAGGCGAACAGCAGCGCCAGCGCCTCCTCGTCGTCCTCTACCCCTTCCAGCAGGTCGTGACAGAGGTTGAAGCGGTGCATCAAGGTCCAGGAGCTGGCCCCCTTCTCGGCACCGACAATCTGGTCGGCTAGGTCCCAGAGCCTGGGGGAGGGGAGGCGGGGGTCACCCTCGCGCTCAAACAGCGGGCAGCACACCTCGACCGCCCTGATCGTCTTCATCGTTCTCTCCCTTGACCCGGGATTCTGCCAGATGAGAGCCGTACGACCCTCTGAATAGCCTCATCCGGTTGATCCGAAACCACATTAGAATTGAGCGCATGACTCGATTCAAGACGATTCCGATCAAAGTCATGCCCGCGATCGCGAGAGATCGTCGCAGCAGTTTGTCTCAACCCTAGCCGACGTCGGGGTTCAGTCATTCGGGACGGTCCGTCCCCGCCCAACTCGTCGTCGCACCTTCACTCCCCATCTTCACCGAACGCTCAACCCGGCCCCGGCCTCGCGGCCGTCGGGGGCTTTTCGCAGATTACACGTGCCCCGCTCCGGAGCGGAGGCGGCCTCGACCTGCGCCGGGACGGCGGCCAGGTCGGGGGGCCAATCGGAGGGCCCGTAGGGAACGGAGAAGTGTCCGGGCAAATCTTTCGGTGAGATTTCTTGTCCTCAGAGATTTATGATTGATATCGTAGGCTGGAAGGCCGAAGTCGGAGGCCGCGTACCACGATGTCCAGAATCACCATGACCGATGACGCCGCGTCGGACCCATCGTTCGCGTTTCAGGGCCACCCCCTGACCGTGACGCGAGGGCATCCGCTCCCGCTGGGGGCGTGCGTGACCCCGAATGGCGTCAACTTCGCCCTGATCTGCCGGCACGGGACGGCGATCTCGCTGGTCCTCTACGAGCATTACAGCGCGGAGATCGCCGCCGAGATCCTGCTCAACCCCGACTCGCCCTGAGTTCCGGGGACACCATGCCTAACTGCTGGGGCGAATTCCGGGAAATCAGGAAGAGCAAGGAGAGAAGAGGC
>JBAUOX010001051.1:0-9582 GCA_049579985.1 Isosphaeraceae bacterium
GGGCTATGCTACATCCTTGGTCGAGAATACACAACACCGGTGAACGGCTACGGACGACCAAGGTGCGCCTAAACGGCGATCTGCGAAAAACCGAACGTTTGCTTCGAGAAGTGAAGGAGGTGGTCAATGCCCAGTCGCCACCGAAATTGATGCTGAACGACCACTGCCAGGTCTGCGAGTTCCGACAGCGGTGTCACGACCAGGCGGTGAAGGAGGACGACATCAGCCTCCTTCGGGGGATGGGCGAGAAGGAGATCAAGAGATATGCTCGGAAAGGGATCTTCAGCGTGACCCAGTTGGCCCACACGTTCAGGCCCCGACGCAAGGGCAAGAAGCAGTTACAGACAACGCACAAGCGCCACCATGCGTTGCAGGCTCTCGCTATCAGGGACAAGAAAATCTACATCTTCGGGACGCCGGAACTTAAGGCCAGCCCGGTGAGGATCTACCTCGATATGGAGGGAGACCCCGACGAGGGGTACGTGTATCTCATCGGGATGATCGTTGCCCAGGGCGACTCGGAGACAACGCACTCGTTCTGGGCTGACGATAAAGAGCAGGAGTATCGGATCTTCGAGGACTTCTTGGCCGAGGTTGGCAAGTTCGAGGACTTCCAGGTGTTTTGCTATGGGGGGTACGAGCGGGCCTTCCTCATGCGGATGCGGAAGCGGGCAAAGCGGAAAGGGCCAGTGGACAAGGTGCTCAAGGCTCTGGTCAACACCCTCTCGCTGATCTACAGCCACATCTACTTCCCCACCTACTCCAACGGCTTGAAGGACATCGGCGGTTGCCTGGGCTGCTCGTGGACGGAACCGGACGCCTCGGGAATCCAGAGCGTCCTCTGGAGGAAGAGGTGGGAGAACACCCGAGGCGAGAAGTGGAAGCGCAGGCTCACGAACTACAACCTCGAGGATTGTGCGGCGCTGAAGAGGGTGATGGGATTGGTTTCTGCCGTCACCGCCGTGGTGAATTCAGGGGCACAGCCGAGGCCAACTGAGACCGAGGACCTGCCCGTCGTCCGGGTTCAGGAGATCGAGAGGTGGGCGAACAATCGCAACTGGGGACGTGTCAACTTCTTTCATCCCGATTATGCAGTTATCAACAAGTGCAGCTATTTCGACTACCAGAGGGAACGAGTGTATGTGCGGACCAGCAAGACGCTGGAGAAGAATTTGGCTCGGCGCACAAAGAGATCAAGGCTGAAGCTCAGAGTCTCGCAGCACTTCAGGATCACCAGTTCGAGGTGCCCAGCTTGCGGAAGTCACGAGGTCACGACCGAATTGAAGAGCAGTGAGGTTAGCTGCTCGGTTCCGAGGGTGAAGAGGGCGTACGATCTGGTGATGACCTCGGGTGGCATGAAGCGGCGAGTGATTGAGTGCCGGTCCTCAGTCCATCAGTGCTTGAAGTGCCGCCACACCTTCGTCCCCGAGCGACATCTGCGGCTGGACAAGCACTTCCACGGTTTGAAAAGTTGGGCCATGTACCAGCACGTTGCACACAGTCTGAGCCTCCGTACCATTGGCATCATGTTAGAGGAATTCTTCGGGCTTCGGGTAAGACAATGTGAACTGCATCTGTTCAAATCGCTAATGGTGCGTTATTACAAGACCACGTATCAAAGTCTGTTGAAGAAGATCCTATCGGGGAGCCTTCTTCATATCGATGAGACCAAGGTCAAACTGCAATCAGGGAAAGGCTACGTCTGGGTCTTCACAAACTTGGAAGAAGTCGTGTTCATGTACAGACCGACCAGAGAGGGGGACTTCCTGCGGGGACTGCTCAAGGACTTCCACGGCGTCCTTGTATCGGACTTCTACGCCGCCTACGACTCCATCGAATGCCCGCAGCAGAAGTGCCTCATTCACTTGATGAGGGACATCAACCAAGAGTTGCTGAACAACCCCTACGACGATGAACTCCAGTCGATCACCCGTCCCTTCGGAGCCCTGCTGCGGGCTCTGGTAGAGACCGTTGACGAGCATGGGCTGAAACGACGGCACCTACAAAAACACAAACCAAACGTGGAGGGCTTCTTCCGGGAGTTGTCCGAGGGTTCCTTCCGTTCGGAGGCCGCCGAGTCATTACGGAGTCGCCTGACAAAGTACCGGGACAAGCTGTTTACGTTCATTGACCACGACGGCGTTCCCTGGAACAACAACAACGCCGAGAACGCCATCAAGAAGTTTGCTTATTACCGGGAGGATACCGTTGGAATGATGAAAGAGGAGGGACTAAGCGATTACTTATTGTTACTGAGTATCTGCCAGACGTGTCGTTACAAGGGGGTGAGTTTCTTGAAATTCCTCGTGTCAGGCCAGCGAGACATAGACTTTTATAGTAAGGGGAAGTGCCCCCGGCGATGGCCCGCTATCCAGGTTTATCCAAAAGGGTTCATTCCACCACCGTTTACATGGAAGCAGCATCATAACATAGTCCAGGAACCGGAGAAGTCTGACAGCGACGAAGAGCTGAGGGTGGAATTCTCGCCTGAATCGTGACACGAAGAAACCAGCAAGCTTCGTAGCCGTTCCTTCTGCCTCCGGCGAACCGATTCATGGTCTCCCACGGAAAGGATGCTCCCGTCTCAGACTTGTTGTCGATGTTCGTGAGGAAGTTTGATCTGGATCGGCGCTTCTTCAAAGTGCTTTTCGTCGAGCACGAGCAGATGCTTCCAGAGAATCGCAGGAGAGTGAACCCGGCTTGGCCAGCTTGGCGAGACTCAGAGATTTCAGAGGATGTGGATCTGCCATCCGACACTGGAGGTGGGACACATGGCATTTCCCGACGAAGTTGCACGTAAGCTGGGCTCCGCTCTCACCGACCCTCTTCAAGAATTAGTGGCAATCGGTCCCTACGAGCAATTGCCTGCCACCTGCAACGATCATGATCCTCGGTCTTTCGAGGTCGCCAAACGGGTTGCTGATCTGATCGAGTCACATCTCCCAGATGTCAGGGTGGAACACGTCGGCAGCACGGCGGTGCCGGGTTGTGCGGGCAAGGGCGTCGTGGATCTGATGATCCTTTACCCTCCGGGGCAACTTCCCGAGGTTCGGGAGGGACTGGACGCCCTGGGCTTCCAGCGGCAAACGGGTCGAAATCCGTTTCCCGAAGATCGACCTTTGCGGCTTGGCTCGATCGAATTTGATAGCACCCGATTCCGGCTCCACGCCCACGTGATTGCCGTTGACTCGCCAGAGGTTTTGGAGTTGCGGACCTTCCGGGATCGGCTGCGGGGCGAGCCGTTGCTTCTGGAGCAATATGTCGCACTCAAGCGCAAGATCATCGCACAGGGCGTCACAGATTCGCTGGACTATTCAATCCGCAAGGGGGAGTTCATCGCTGGCATCCTCCGAGACCGAACGATCCCCAAGGTAAACGTCTCGGAGAAGCTCGCCCTCTTCCACGACCACTGGAGCCCGAAGGCCGTGGGTGAGTTGAACGGGCAGCACGTCAAGTTGGTAAAATTCCAGGGCGAGTTTGTCTGGCACAAGCACGACCACGATGATGAACTCTTCCTTGTCGTCAAGGGGCGATTCAGGATGGAATTCCGGGATCGCCACGTCTGGCTGGAAGAGGGCGAGTTCCTCATCGTGCCCAGGGGCGTCGAGCATCGCCCGGTAGCTGAAGAGGAAGTTCATGTGCTGCTGTTCGAGCCTGCCGGGACTCTCAACACGGGCGACGTGCGAGATGAGCGGACGGTCGAAGAGCCTGAACGGATCTAGTTCCAGAAAGTGCGGTCCCCGTGACCCGTCGCCGTGTCGGCATCCTGGTCTTTCCAGAGGTCGAAGTGCTCGACTTCTGCGGACCCTTCGAGGTCTTCTCCGTCACGAGGCTGGATGAGGAGAGGAGGCGACTAGACCCGTCGCCTTATGAGGTGCTCATCATTGCCGAGAATCCGGGCGTCGTGGTTGCAACAGGCGGATTGAAGGTCGTTCCCGATCACACGCTGGACGACTGCCCGCCGCTTGACCTGCTCGTGGTTCCAGGCGGCTGGGGAACCCGCCGAGAGATGATGAACGATCGACTGATCGCCTGGCTCAGAGAAAAGGCTCGTCAGATCACGACGTTGACCTCTGTCTGCACCGGGTCATTGCTCCTCGGCAAAGCTGGATTGCTGGATGGCAGACGGGCGACCACCCACTGGCGTGTCTTGGAGGATATGCGAGGACTGTTCCCGGCTGTCAACGTGATCGACGATCAGCACGTCGTCGAGGAGGGCAACCTGATCACCTCGGCGGGGATCTCGGCGGGCATCGATATGACATTGCGGGTTGTTGCCCGCCATCACGGTGATGCAGTGGCTCGGGCGACTGCCAGGTACATGGAGTACCCTTTCCCGGAGGACAACCGGAGGCGGGTGTGAGCATCTGGACGAGGACATCCAATGAGACTCTGCGAAATCTGGAAAGAACAGTGCGATGCGGCTCGCCAGATCGAGGCTGAGTTCGGCACTGAGAAGGCCCTTGACTATCTGATCGGGGAAAAGTTCCTGAGCTTCCTCGAAGCCGCCGAGAACGACGCCGAGTTCCGTGCGGAGGTCCCTGCCCTCGTGGCTGAGATCAAGACCATCTTTGAGCCCTGGAAATTTGCTGAACACCTGGAGACGGCCCGGCAGTCGGAGCCGTTCGATCCCAGTGATTACGAGGACGAGGATGTCGAAACGGCAGAGTGGGAGCGACAATCGGAAATCAGCCGTTCGGCGTCCGACCTACTGCTGGTGGAACGGGCCAGGGAATGATTGCTGCAAAACGTAGAGCCTTGATGCTGCCCTCACTCCTCACCCGTGGCCGGTTTCTTTGACCAGAGCAGCTTTGTCGGCGGTCACGAGTTCAAGGTTTGACCTGGATGCTTGATTGGGAAAGCATGGTCCTGGTAGGAGCACCACATGCCCGGTCGAAAGAAGCAAGACTCGGCGAGCCAGTCCGAGGCTGGAAAAGGAGGGCAGCCTACGAAGAGACCCATCACTCTGGGCACCGACCCGGCACTGACATTGCCGACCCCGCAGGGGAATACTCTGCAACTATCCTACTGGGATCTCTGGTTCGCCCTGGTGGCGGTCAAGGACTTCGGTGGCGATCTGGACCGTTTGGCAGAGCGCCTTGGTCAGAAGCAGAGGTTCCAATCCTTCGACAGAAGGTCGGCCGAGCGTAAGCGGAGCCACCTGCGTGATCTGCAACGCCGCTTGGATGAGGCTTCAGTGACCCCGGACCAGATCGCCACTGCCGCCGGTGACCTGGCACGAACTGAGTTACGCCGTGCCCGTTCTCGTGTCCTGGAGCATTCCGAGCGGGAGCGGGAGTGGTCAGTTCCCATGCGGGAGCCCCCCCGGAAACGCCGACAGCAACACGCCCTGCGAGGTTACTGGGGCTGCTTCCCGGTCTCGCCGGAGCCATACGCAGCGAAGATGAGGTCGAAATTCAAGACGACGGGATTTTACGGGGAGAGGGCGTCGTTCGGGCTGGAGAGGACACTGGACCGCTATTTGGATCAGGCGAACAAACTCTTGGAGGCTGGGCACCATGCCCAGGCACTCGCCCTGCTCAGGGGGTGGATGACGGTCGTGATCGAACTGCTGGGGATGGCGGACGACTCCTTCGGCTGCATCGGCGACAGTTTCCAGAAGGGATTTGCCACCTATCTCAAAATCCCCCCTGAAAAGACCGGGATCGATGAGGAGGTCTTCTTCTCAGACCTGCTCGACTTCTTGATCTGGGAGGACTACGGCCTGACCGACGACGGGATCGAGGGCTACTTCCGGGGGCTGGACGCCCAGCAGGCAGATTGGTGTATCGAGTACCTACGTCGTCAGGTGGGAGAACTGCATGACGACGACCTGGATTACCAAAGCGAGGAGGCGCTCACGTTGTTGGGTCAGGTCATCGGCGAGAAGGAGCGGTTCGACGAGTTTGAGGATGTCGCCCGTCAGATGGGATCAAGGGGATGGCAGCGGATCATCCGCTTGGTTGACCAGGCGATGAAGCAACAGAAGAAGCCCCTGGCGATGAAGGTCTTCGAGGCGGCGTTGACGAAGGGTGACCACCTGGAGTTCCTCAAGGAGAAATACGAGAAACTCAAGCAAGGGCATTGGAGCCCGGACCCGAGGAAATAGGTGTAAGAATGATGCCCACCTCGGATGTCACCCAGCCACGATTCTTCCTCGAACCCTTCAGCGAGACGGACTCCTGGATTCTGCGAAGCGAGACCGGCAAGATCTCGAAAGCCGGTCGCCACTACCTCGTCGGCTTCTCACCCGAGGGGCGGTCGCATCCCGAACGCCGACCAGGGCTTCGGGATCTGCGACCAAGCCCCCGTGATCTCCAGCCTGCTTCATAGATCCTGCCCCTGAGCTTACAATCCCTTGGAGATGTCGGGAATAAAGACAGGGAGTGATCACTATGACTTCGATCCTCTACGTCGCCGACAGAGGCATGCCTTCCTTCCAGACGGCTCCTCTGTCGGTTGATGTCGTTTGTGCGGGCGACAGCATCACCGGATGGAACAACTTTGGGGGCGTGAGGGACTGGCCCTACCGCACCTACCCGGAGTTCCTCCAGCGGTTCTGCGATCCTCTGGGTTTGACCATCGCCAACGGCGGCATCGCAGGGGAGGTCAGCCCCAACGGACTCGGACAGGTCCGGGACTACCTGGACCTGTTCCCGAATGCACGGTACTTCGTCGTCGGCTACGGGACCAATGACCTCGGGATGTGGCCCCAGGTCGAGCGGACCAGCCCCCGGATCATCGAGAACCTCGCCCAGATGGTGCGGGCGATCCGGGACAGCGGAAGGCAGCCGATCCTCTTGAACGTGCCGTATGCGAACGAGTCGATGTTCCCCAGGAGGGTTGCCGAGGATCTGCACCGCATGAGGGATTACCACAACGAGCGTCTCACAGCGCACTGCCTGGAGAACCACGTTCCGCTCGTCGATCTTGCTTCAAGGCTCGGGGATGAGCATTTCGCCGATGAGTTGCACCCGAACGACGAAGGGGCTCAGGTCATCGCCACGGAGGTCTTCCGGGTGCTCAGCGAGGTGCGGCGGGAAACCGCCAGCCCTTCGTTTCCCTCTTGAAACACTGTGCCCGACGCTTCCGAACGGCGGCCGTGATCTTATCTTTAAGAGGACCGCAGATGAGGAACAGCTTGTCGCTGATCGTCACTATCGCCTTCAGCATTGTGGGAGTGATTGGTGATTATTTCCTGAAGCTCGCCAGCGAGCAGCATAGCCCGCTCAAGAGTGGTACGTTCTACATCGGATTCATCGTGTACGCCTCGACGGCGTTCGGCTGGGTCTACGTGATGCGCCACCTCAAACTGGCCACGATCGGTGTGGTCTACTCCGTATCGATGATTCTTCTACTCACGTCCATCGGTGCGATCGTCTTCCGACAGCCACTCAACGCCTATGAGGTTGTCGGGCTGGCCATGGCCATCGGCTCTTTGATCCTCCTGATGAGGTTCGCCTGAATCATGAGAAGCAAGTCGGACACGAACCGCACCCTTATGTTCCGGTTCATTGGGACTAGCTGACTGTCCGCAAGTTCGACCCCGGAGACTTCGGGGGCAATCCATCTCGAACTTGGCGACCCGATTCTTGGCACCCCCGTTTCGCCCTGGGGCTTCATCGCTCCCAGTGCCCGGCAAGTCACTCGCCCTGACCCACTTCATCCGGCCGCTCACAGCAAGGCAAGCGAGGTGAGGGTTGCCCGGCAGGGCTTGTCCCCCTTATCCGGCTTGATGACGAGCCGTAGATGGGTCACTCCCTGAGCTGAGACTGTCCACTTCTCCCCCCGAAGGTCGGTTCCAGGTGGGCTGAACTGATCGAGCAGCGTGCCCGGCTAGCCCCTCCCATGATAGCTACGAAACTTCACGACACGCTTGGCAATATTGCTAGGGTAATCGCTTTGACCGAGCTGGGTCCAGGAGAGTCGAAAAAGGGCTTGGCCAGTGGCGGGATCAGTTGCACCGAGATCAGTGACCTCGGTGAGCGAGACACAAACCGAATCCCCATACTTGACGTAAGAGGTCTCTTGGCCCGCATGTGAATAAGCAAGGGCGAAGATGATGGAATCGCCAGCGGAAAGAGTTTTTGCACGAGGCATCGGAAGGATTGCATTGCAGATTCGACCTCTCTCAACCTCCGATATCCTTTGTTCGCTAGCGGGATAACTGTTCACTTGAGGCTCCGAACCATGGATAGTGGTAAGATCAACTCTTCGTTGAAGGCTCTCTGAAGGAAACTTGCTCACGAATGGACGGCGGGATGGCAGAGGACTCGTTCCGCCTGCTCTGGTCCGGTTTGGATGACTGATTCAGATTCCTCCGATTCGCATGCTCGGCAGGCGAGAGGCCACGAAGGCGGTGACCCGACAGAAAGGACCTACTCATCGGCGGCACCGAAGGGATCGAGGGGCCACACGAGTGATCCCTCGAAACCCACCGAGATGGTGGACGATCAATGCTGACGACCATCACCTCCATAACCATTACCACCGCCATTGCGACCACTGCCGTCAATGCGACCACCAGCGAAGCCGTTGGTACGGGCTACCCGAGGCTTGGCTTCGTCCACCGTGAGACGACGCCCGTCGTGATCTTGATCATGGAGTCCCTGGATCGCTGCTTGAGCTTGGGGGTCCGTGTCCATCTCGACAAAACCGAACCCCTTGCTGCGGCCCGTGTTTTGGTCGAAGATGACCTGGGCGCTCTGCACGGTCCCGAACGGAGTAAACCATCCTTGTAGATCGGAGGAAGTGGCCGAATAAGTCAAATTTCCAACATGCAATTTCTTTCCCACGAGATTCTCCTTGTGGCAGAGTTTTTCGACCCGTTGAGTGCTTTCTGGGTCGATGAGAAAGGGGCACACAAAGGAGCCCAGGAGGTGGGAGAGGCGAGAGGGGGAAGCAGAAAGTGATTCGATGAGAACCCAAGGTGCTCACTCAGTCGTCAGACCAACCTATTGAAGCATAACCAAACTTCATGCAAAAAGAAATCACTATTCTGGAAAATTTCTCGACGTGACCGGAAGAGGGGTGCTTTTCTTGACTTTCCTGCTCGATCGAAGGTGTACTTCCTTAGCGGGTTTCCCACAGAGAAAGAAACCACCCGACGCCTCCGTTTGGATTCTACGAGTGGCTCAGTGCTTGGTCTTGGGGACTGTTCAGCAGACCATGCCTTTGCAGATGTTGGAAAGCCGATAGCCGGTGTCGGTAAGGCTGTAGAAGTTGTTCTTGCCCTGGCGGCGGCGGCCTACGATTCCCCCGAGTCGCAACAGGGCCAGGTGGTGGCTCACAACAGGCTGGCTCAGGTTAAACTGGCCGCACAGTCCCCCGACATGGCGTTCCCCTTCGGTAAGCAGGGTGACGACCTGGAGTCGGGTCGGGTCGCTGAGATGCTTGAATAGAATCGCTGCCTTCTGCATGGTCTTCGCACGCAGCAGAGGCTTGTTCTTGACCTTGGCAGTCTTCGTGGCTTTCTTCTTGTTGAGGATCGCTGTCGCCATCGGAATCTGTCTCCAAAGGAGTTTGACCGGCTAGAGGCAGAGGGATACATCACCCTCTCCGCCGGGGGATCGTGGGGACCAG
>JBAUOX010001052.1:0-3113 GCA_049579985.1 Isosphaeraceae bacterium
CCTGCCGTGCTTTCGGTAGCCCGCTCGTCGGCTGCTTCTTTTGCTTACGCATAAAAGCCCTCTAGTCTAACGCTTGCGTTGAATTAGCCCTTCTTCAAGCCGCCTGCTTTAGCTGGCGGTCGTTGACGAGACGACTTCAATCCTTGGAAAAGTTTGTGCAACGACCTGAATGATCGTACCCTTCATGACTCGGTTCGGCCACCTTGCCGGGGCCGCGCGCCAACCCTAAAATCGCCAGTTCGTTGGTCCTCAACGCGACGTGATCCCGACCTGGTCGAACGCAGGAGCCAAACCCGACGATGCCGGACCTTGATGAACAGCTTCGCATTCTCCGCCGCGGGGTCGAACAGATTGTTCCCGAAGACGAATTCCGCAAGAAGCTCGAACGATCGCTCCGCGCGAACCGGCCCTTGCGGGTCAAGTACGGCATCGACCCGACCGGGATCGACGTCCACCTCGGCCACACGGTTCCCCTGCGCAAGCTCAGGCAGTTCCAGGACCTGGGCCACACGGCCATCATCATCATCGGCAATTATACGGCCCTGGTCGGCGACCCCTCCGGCCGCGACGAGACCCGGGCCAAACTGAACGAGGCCCAGGTGGAGGCCAACGCGCGCGATTACCTCGAGCAGGTCGGCCGGATCATCGACCTGGACCGAGCGGAGGTTCACCACAACGGCGACTGGTTCTCGAAATGGTCGTTCCTCAAAGTTCTGGACCTGATGCGGCACATGACCCTTGGCCAGATGAGTGCCCGCGAAGACTTCGCCAAGCGAATCGCCGCCGAAAAGCCCGTCTATCTCCACGAATGCCTCTATCCCCTCATGCAAGGCTGGGATTCGGTCGAGATCCGGGCCGATGTCGAGCTCGGAGGAACCGAACAGCTCTTCAGCTTGCTGGTTGCGCGCGACTTGCAGCAATCCCAGGGCCAGGAGCCCCAGGTCGCTCTCACGATGCCGATCCTGGTCGGCACCGACGGCGTCCGGAGGATGGGTAAAAGCCTGGGGAATTACATCGGGGTGGCCGAAACGCCCGAGAATCAATTCGGCAAGGTGATGAGCATTCCCGACGAGCCGATGCGGCAATACTTCACGCTGCTGACCGACCTGCCAATGCCGGAAATCGATGCCCTGCTAGGGCCTGGAGTCAACCCCAGGGACGCCAAGGAAGCGCTCGGCAAGGCGATCGTCTCACAATATCACGGAGCGGAAGCAGCCGGGCACTCGGCCGCTGAGTTCCGCCGGCGGGCCGCCGGCGAGGACCCCGACGAAATTCCGGATATCGCGCTTTCGGCCGACAAGCTCGATGCCGAAGGCCGCGTTCCCGCGCCCATCCTGATCAAGGAGCTGGGGCTCGATTCGAGCACCTCGAATGCCCGGCGGGTGATCGAGCAAGGCGGGTTCAATGTCGGTGCTGAGCGGGAAACCATCTTGGACCCCAAGGCCCTGATCTACGTTTCCGACGGCTTGATCGTCCGGGTCGGCAAGCGCAAGATCGCCAGAATACGCCTGGTCTGATCGGCCTGCCAAAACTCGAACATTGATGGAAACGCCCATGGCCCAGCATGGTTTCGGCATCGTCGGCTGCGGCATGATCGCCGGGTTTCACACCCGGGCGATCAACGAGATCCCCAACGCACGCGTGGCCGCTGCCTACAGTCGGACGAAGGCCAACGCCGAGAAAATCGCCGGGATGGCCCTTGGCCAGTGCCAGATCTACGACGACCTGGAAACGATGCTCGCCCAGCCGGACGTGGACGTGGTTTGCATCTGCACGCCCAGCGGCGCCCACGTGGAACCGGCCGTGCACTCAGCGCGTGCAGGGAAACACGTGGTTGTCGAGAAGCCCTTGGAGATCACCCTGCCCCGTTGCGACGCGATCATCGAGGCCTGCCACGCGGCCGGCGTCCGGCTCTGCACCATCTTTCCGTCGCGGTTCACGCCGGCGAACATCCGCCTCAAGGACGCCATTTCAGGTGGCCGGTTCGGCCGCCTGACCCTGGGCGATACCTACGTCAAGTGGTGGCGGACCCAGCAGTATTATGATTCGGGCGGCTGGCGGGGCAGATGGACGTTTGACGGCGGCGGGGCCCTCATGAACCAGGCGATTCACAATGTGGACCTCCTCTACTGGCTAATGGGGGACGTCGAGTCGATCGTCGCCCAGACGGCCACATTGGCCCACTCGCGAATCGAGGTCGAAGACACGGCGGTGGCCGGCTTGCGGTTCAGGAATGGTGCCCTGGGCACAATCGAAGCCGCCACCAGCACCTATCCGGGCCTGCTCAAGCGCACCGAGATCCACGGCGACCGCGGCTCGGCCCGGGTCGAACAGGACGACATCACCCTCTGGGACTTCCAGGAAAAGGTCCCCAGCGACAACGAGGTCTTCGCCGCCATGGCCGCCATTTCCGGCTTCAAGGCCGGCGCCGGCGATCCCCGCGGCATCACTCATGTCGGCCACCGCGACCAGCTCATCGATTTTCTCGAGGCCATCGACCACGGCCGAGCCCCGATCGTTGACGGCCGCGAAGGCCGTAAGTCCGTCGAGATCATCCGGGCGATCTACCTGTCAGCAGGTTCCGGACAGGTCGTGAAACTGCCACTGTATGAGCACTGAACGGCCCTTCGTGAACGGGGCAGGAGCCGATCCGCAGCTCGATCTTTTTTTCTGCTTCGTTCAAGGCCGGGCCGGTCTCAGTCACCGGGCGGCCCGTTGCCAAGCCGCTTCAGCTCGGCCTCCAGCGATCGGATTCTCGCCTCGGCAAGGGCGGCGCGCGCTTCAGCGTCTGCTCGCGCCTGGGCCTCGGCCTCCAGGGCCTGGCTGATCTCGGCGGCGCGCGTTTCGGCGTCGGCTCGCGCGTGGGCTTCGGCCTCCAGGGCCTGGCTGATCTCGGCGGCGCGCGTTTCGGCGTCCTCCAGAGCCTGGCTGATTGCCGTGTAATTGCCAATCTCCTCGCCCGTCGCCGGGTCGAAGCAGGCCAGGCGGTCGTAGCCCAACCTGGCCTCGGGGGCGATCCCCAGCCAGACTCCGATCGGCTCCAGCCAGATCCATCCCCGCTCGTCTGGCTTGATGCGCTCGTACCCGTCTGGTGTGTGCCGGTAGACGATCAG
>JBAUOX010001053.1:0-3640 GCA_049579985.1 Isosphaeraceae bacterium
TCAAACCCGCACCTCCCTGTCCCCTAGCCCCAATACCATTGAATTAACCGTAAGGTCATGGCAAGCAGTTGGTTATTTCGCCCTCTCCCCTCGCGGGAGAGGGTAGGGAGAGGGGTCGCACCAGTCAACTCGACCCTTCGGACAAGGCGCTTGGTCGTGCCCAGCCCCCCTCACCCCAGCCCTCTCCCGCGAGGGGAGAGGGAGCCCGAAGTTCCTGCGGCCAGGAGTGTTATTGCTAATTCAACGGTATTGCTCCTAGCCCTGTGTCGGGTCATTGTCGAAAAAGAGGGGCTTTGTGTCCAACACTGCTATCTTGACTCGAGCTTCATGGCAGCTTACAACGATTGAGTCGCCCCTGCACGTGTGTGTGAGGAGCTTCGACAAGGAGAGTCTGGGGCGAAGATGTCCCAGGCATGGCGTGGCTTGAGCGCCAGCGCCGTTTGTTTGACCGTTCCATCGTGAGCTGCGCTCTCAACGTCCCGATCCGCTCCGGTGAACAACGATCCGGATTTGCCGATCCACCTGGAGAGACCTCTCATGAACCGCCCGGTCGCGCAGCGCGTCCTTCGTCCGCATCCTCGTTCCCGTCTCCGACAAAAAGCGAGGATTCACCGGCTCATCTTTGAGTTCCTGGAAGACCGGACGATGCTTGATGCCGGCTCGTCGACTCAGCTTCCCGCCGCGATCGTCGTCGGCCGGACGCTGGCGACGCCGGCGACAGCCGGGACATCGACGCCCTCGCCGTCGTATTTCGTGGGCGAGGTGCAGAACAACCAGGAGACGATCACGTATACGGTCTACAACGAGCAGGCCGACCCCGAGACTGGGGTCTTGCTGACGACGACGCTCGAGCCCGGGGTGACGCTGCTCAGCTCGACGGTAACGCTCGACGGGGTGACGACCAATCAGCTTCCCGACCAGAGCGGCCAAAATCTTGCGTGGAGCCTGGGAACGATCAATGGCTACGACCGCGAGAGCGTTGCAGTTACGGTCTCGCTGGCCAATCCGATCCCATTGCAGTTGGACACCGGCGCTGCGGCTTATGCCACGCTCGACGCCGGCGCGGTGTCGGCCACCACGCCCGCCGCGGCGCTGCAACCGGGGAACGTCTCCGACCCGAGTTTGCTGGCCTCGACGCCCGACGCCAACACGACCGACCCGTTCATCCAGGAAGAGGCCGCCGCGCTCAACTACGACCCGAACCAGATCTTCAGCTTCCTACATACCCAGATCGGCTACAACTCGTACCTCGGCTCGGTCCGAGGCGCGCGGGGGACGCTCTGGTCGGACGCGGGAAACGCGCTCGACGTCGCCAGCCTGGGCGTGGCGTTGATGCGCGCCTCGGGCATCCCGGCGCAATACGTCCAGGGGACGTTGTCGCAAGGTTATGCGCAAGAGCTCATCTTGTCGATGTTCCCGGCGTCGTATCAGACAGTCGGCTACATCCCGGCCGGGACGCAAACGGCGGACCCGGCGAACGACCCGCAGCTCTTGGCCGAAACCGAATCGCACTACTGGTTCCAGTTCGACGCGGGCCAGGGCTTCCAGGACGCCGACCCGCTTATGGGTGCGTTTGTGGGTGAAACGTTCACGGCATCCCAGGGCACTTTCACCGAGGTGCCCGACAGCTTGCGCGAGAAGACCGAGATCACGCTCAACGCCGAGATTTACAGCCAAGCCAATGCGGCGTTCGGTGGCTCGGGACTCACGACGACGACCGTCCTCGACCAGACCTTCAACGACGTAGATCTGGTAGGAAGACCGATCACGGTCGGGAATTTCGTCAGCTCGAACGCTCAGGGTGGGCTCGCCTTCACGACGGTCACGAATACGTACGAGCCTTACATCGAGCTAAGCGACGAAGCCTTCCCCGATCCGAGTCAGGACGAGGTGATCCACGGTCAGTCTTATCAGGAAGTCCTCACGAACTTCCCACTCGGCAGCCAAGTCCTGACGGGGCTCTTCTTGAACTTCTCTTTGACCGGTCCTCAAGGGCCTCCAGTCTCCTATTCCAAGACCCTCATAGATCGGATCGGTTTTGCCAATCGGCAGAACGGCGTGACTCAGACGTTACAGCTACCTCCGATCGATCCTACTGGCCCTCCCATCCTGAGCGACCTCGATCTGTGGACGGTCGACGCGTTGCCGGGGTTACAGTCTCCTGAGGTTGTCGGTGGCCTCAATAGCACTCTTTCATCGCTCCAGGGCGAATTGAATGCTTTACAGGCAGTTCTGTCGCAAATCCCAAGCACCGGTCCACAGAACGCAGAACAGAGCGAAGCTCTTGATCAAGCCGAGGAGCTCAGTCGCGAGATCGCACTCGAAACAAATGAGGACTTAGGGATCGTCTTCGCGCTGGAGTCAGACCAAGCTCTGGCTTCTCTCGAAGCCGGCTACAAGACGGAAGGCTATTACATCACGCCCCGATTGCTCGTTTCTAGCATTTATTCAGACAATAGCCAAAGTACCTTTGCGCTCGATCTTCTTAAGGATGACACACAAGACGTGCCTTTCCCAGGCCAGGCTGCCGATTCTAGCTTCGACTTTGAGATCGTCCGCGGCTTGCTCGAAAGCACAATCGAAGGCCAGGTTGGAGCGGAGCTGACGGGACAGACCCCGGTCTCAATCACCCAAATTTTCGATGCTCTACCATCGCAAGGATCGATGGTATTGATCACTCCCGTGAACCTGCCACAACTCAGTGGCCTACCGCTTTCCTCAGAGGCCCAAGCACGAATCACCCAAGAGGTCGAATCGGGTGAATATGTCTTAACGCCAACGACAATGGTGCAAGTTAATGGTCAGACGACAGTAGGATGGTATGAGATCGACCCATCCTCTGGCCATATGATAAGCGTTATGGAGGATGGAGGGAACCAAGAAGTAGAGGAATATATACTTGTATTACAAAGCATACAATTCGTTCATGTGTTTCAAGAAATAGGCGAATTTCAAGGGATTGCGAATACGACTCTTAGTTTTTTAGGCGATCTCATCGGAGGAGATGATGCCGAAAGCTCCGTTTATAGCGCGAGTTTCTATCAGCAAGAGTTTATAAAGTCTCTTAAGGAAGCAGAAGATCAAGCTCAAAAGATTTTAAAGCTGCTCCAGTCTTTACTTGGCGCCGAGTCCGGTCCCTCTGAAGTATCTGAAGTAATTGAAAAACTTGTAGATCAGTTCATTGACGGATACAAGGAAGGAATCACTGAGGCGATCGGTTGGATTGAGCAAGAAATCTTCCAGGATCCTTCTGTTCAGCCCGTCCTATTCGCGAGTCCGGGGTTGTTCGCTGGCCTTAATCAGGTTGCTTCCACTCTGCCACTCTCATCTACCACCGCTTTCGGCCCTTCCACGGTTAGCATGACAAATTCATACATCATGGTCTCGGACGATTTATCCGCGGCTTGGACAAGCAATATCCTAGGCACTCTTGACGCGAACACGTTAGAGTCGAACCAGGCCACTGTCGGGTCTTCCAACGGCCAACTAATCGGCTCTGGTGCGATCAATTTACCAAGGCTCATCCTGCGTTTCGGGGGGTTATTCCAAAATGCATGAGCGGAGGGGTATAATCCCGTCCTTGGAACCGGGATTTGGCGGATGGTTTCTCACTAACTAGGATGGTGTGTGCACGGATGCT
>JBAUOX010001054.1:0-1847 GCA_049579985.1 Isosphaeraceae bacterium
GCAGCTACTCTTCGAGTCGGCTTACGTCGACAACAATTGGCAGCGGGAGGACCTGGAGCGGGCTATCGAGGAGGTCCGGGACTTCCTCAACGGGCCCTCGCAGGCAGCCGAGGCCGATTTTATGACTACGATCAGCCACGAACATTTGCGACTTGCTAGTCTCCCTCTCCTCGGGAAGGGAGAAACCACGACAAAGCCGGGTCTAACCAATCTCCGTTTCGAGAAGGAGCCAGACTCAGCGGCCGGTCATAAAGTGGCACTGGAGCACAGCGGCTTTTCCGAGATTCGAGCCCAGGGGAGATCGGTTCGCGAGGCCTGCGAGCTGCTCCGCCAAGAACTCGGCCGGTGTGCCGGCTGGGCAGAGGACAAGTGGCACAATCTCGATCTCAATCAGGCTATCGAGGACCTCGAGGCGTTCACGAAACTCTCGACGGCGGAAGGAACGCTAACAATTGCCGTTGGTGATAAAGTCTTCATGAAAATCAAGGACGTTGTCTATCAGATTCCTGCCCGCCTCTATTATGGAGGGCCTCTCGACACATCGGGTGTACCCCGAGTTCACACCTCTCCTGATCCGGATCCGGATCAGAATGAGGAAATCGTCATCTACGCACTGGGACGACGCGGCTATGACCGGCGCCACAGCGAACGTGATACGCGACCAGAACCGCGATCCGAACGTCGGAAATCCGACCGACGGCAGGGGGATCGCCGCGAGTGCAACCGCTTCAGAACGGTTGACAGCACGGGGGCTTTCTCGCCCTGACCGCTGAGCCTGGTGGACAGAGCGGACGGTTTGCTCCTCAACGTCGGCGAGTCGTTCGGCAGCAACCTCAACGCATTACGTGAGCTGTGACCCACTTGATGTCCTTGCGTCCACTGCTGAAACTGTCCGCGCCTGTCCGCCGCATCTGAGAAAGTCCAGCTTTCCGGTATCGGAGAGCGATCGTGCCGCAATGGAGGCGGCAAGAGAAGACAGCCCGGTCGTGAATCCCAACGGAGTGATAGTGGAATCTCCGGGGCTTGCACGAGACCGCGGCGCGGGCAATCGGGCCAATGGACGCACGTGGACTCAGAGCCGAGACCATAAAGTAAAGTGGCAATAGAATCTGCCCCGACCGTCTGCGGATGATTTTTTCCAAGGTGGGAATCATGGTTGTTTCAGCTCAGGTGACGATCGGTGCATCGGGTGAACCATCGGACGCGGGCCCTCGAGAGTCAGAGCAGCACGCGGTGTATTCGGTGCTCCTCATCGAGGACAACGAGGCCGACGCTTATCTCGTCTGCGACTCCCTGGCGAATTCCGAGCCGGGCCGATTCAAGCTCACACAAAGGGATCGACTGGCGAGCGGGCTGGCATGCCTATCCCATGAGAGCTTCGACCTGGTCTTGGTGGACCTGTCTCTGCCCGATAGCGATGGCTTCGAGACATTTCGCCGGGTCCGAGAAAGCTCTCCGTCCACCCCGATCGTGGTCCTCACCGGCCGCGATGACCACGAGCTCGCGATCATGACGACCCGCGCAGGGGGGCAGGACTATCTGCTCAAGCAGTTCTCCGGCGGCGAATTGCTGACACGCTTGATGCAGGCCATCGAGCGGAAGCGCGTCGAGGAAGCCCTGCGCGAGTCGGAGGAGCGTTATCGCTTGCTCTTCGAGATGGGCCCGCATCCGATGTGGGTATTAGAATTAGACACCGAGGATCTCAGGTTCCTTGCGGTCAACCCGGCTGCCACCCAACTCTACGGCTATTCGGAAGCCGAGTTCTTGAACCTGAGAGTACTCGATCTGGTTCCTCCCGAAGCGATCCCGACGATCCGGGAATGGCTGGTTCCAGCTCAGCAGCTTGC
>JBAUOX010001055.1:0-3990 GCA_049579985.1 Isosphaeraceae bacterium
TCCTTGGAATCTGTGTCGCGATCCTCCCCCACGCGTCCAGCGCCCGCCATGCCGCCGCCCGGCATGCCGCCCATGCCACCACCGGCCATACCCATGCCGCGTCCAGCCCCGGCACCCGCACCCGCCATTCGACCTCCTTGCGTACCGCCCATGGCGCGATTTCCCCCCAGACCAGAGCCCGCCGCCATGCCGCCGGCATTACCCCGTCCCAGTCCGGCTCCTCCCGCTTGCCCAAAGTTGCCCGAGTTGGACCGCGCCACAGTATGCATCGAGGAAGCGGAATTGACGCCATTGAACGAGGATCGGAACGAGCCGTTGCCCGAGGCGACGCTCGATGCCCGCGAGATCTGCCCTTGTCCAGCTCCTGTCCGACCACCGGCCCGCGAGACGTTGCCGTTACCGCCGCGAGAGAACGGATTGCCGTAGGCATGGGAGGAGGGCGGAGCTTGCACCCCACCTCTTGAGGCCATCGAACCGCGGTTCAGGCCCTGCCCTTGGCCGCGCAAACCAACATTCAGGCCACCCGCCCCAAAGTTCCTGCCGCCTCCGAAGGGATAGGAACGTCCCCAGCCACCGCGTCCCCAGCCACCAGCCCAGCCACCGCGTCCCCATCCGCCCCAGCCACCGCGTCCCCAGCCCCATCCGCCCCAACCCCAACCGCCCCAGCCCCAACCGAACGGGTAACCGAAGCCGAAACCGAAGAAGGGATATCCAAAACCGAGGCCGAAACCGAAGCCGCCAAAGCCAAGGCCAAGCCCGAAGCCGCCAAAGCCGAGGCCACCGTACCCGTACCCGCCGTAGCCGAGGCCGCCGTACCCGTACCCGCCGTAGCCGAGGCCGCCGTCCCCGTACTCGCCGTAGCCGAGGCCGCCGTACCCGTACCCGCCGTAGCCTCCCATGCCATACATGCCGTAATAGGGATATCCGTACCCGAATCCGTAAATGCTGCTCAGCATCCCGCCACAAAGGCCATACCCGCCATATCCGCCATATCCGCCATATCCATCATAACCGTAGTTGATCGGCTGAGCATAATATGGATAGCCGTAGCCTCCGTAATATGGGTAATCCAGGTAGCCGTAGTAGCCACCGATATTGCCATAGTTGGCGTACCCATAGAATCGACCAGAATCATCGTAGTAGACGCCTGGATACCCGTCGTAGTAGGAATTTGGACGTCCGAACCCGCCGTAGATCTGGCCGTACATCTCGGGAGAGACCTTGGTGTAGGGCTGGTAGGTCAGGTCGTCGGTGGTTTTGGTGGACTTGTCAACCTCAGCCGGGGCGAAAAGAGTTCCGCGATCCTCGAGAGTGCGATCCCAGTAGCCTTCCTGGAAGGCCCAGCCTTCGGGCTGGCGGACCCAGTGGGCCGGAACCCACGCCCAGCCGGGCTGCGCCTTGGCCCAGAAGCCCTTCTTCCAGACCACGCCGTCCTTGTCGGGGTAGTACTGTCCGGGAATGTAGAAGCAATCGGCAGCCGGCGGCTCACCGGGGTCGTCATCGGGACGGTCCTTGGGAGGGCCGTTCTTGTGGTAGTCCAGCCTGTCGGTCTTGCGGTCGCTCCAGAAGCCGGGGACGCGATACCAGCCGTCCTGGTCGCGCTTCCAGTAGCCATTGACCCAGAATCGACCTGGCGGAGGCACCCGCCACGTCCCCGTTACCCAGACATAATCCTTGCGGCCCGGGTCCCACTCCCAGTATCCCTCGATCCACTGGGCGTTGGCGCTGGGCGGATCGATGGCGGGCCGTTCGCTGATCGGGGTCGGCGGGGCCTCCGCCACGTGAATCGGATTCCGGTCCTTGCGGGGCGACAGAAACGCCTCGTGGAGAGGTCCTTCGGTCATCGGCCGGACCGGCTGGTTGGCGAGTTGTGCCAGCCTGTCCGAATATTCCCGCCTGGTCTCCGCCGGTGCTTCAGCCGCCGGTCCCGCCCCGTTACTGTCAGGGACAACAATTGTTTCGGGGGCGCCGACCCCAGCGGCCGCCGGCAGCGGTTCAGCAGCGGTTTCGGCTTGTGCCGGGCTGGCCGGATCTTGAAACGGGCCTGCGAAGAGCGGCGCACCGCCCATCGTCAGGAGCAGACCCCATCCCAGTACGCATCCTCGGTTCATGGCTGAAACTCCGCCACGGCGGCATCACCGGTAATTGCGAAGAGATGACCCATTCAGTGTGTACGCATGCGGACAAGGAACAGTCCAAGGTTTTCAATCGGGATACAAGTATAGCTCTTCTTAATTGTATCGCGCCGGTGCTCCGTTTTATCAAACCTTGCTCTTGCAAGAGCCAAAAAAAAGCGGATAAGGTCGGATCGCGCCGTCGCCAGACCCGGCCATTGCGTATCTTTCCATTCTTGCGTCGGATTCGCGAGCTCGCTGCCGCCACGAATCGCGGCAGGATTGATGCCGATTGGAACCTGCTCACGTCAAGACCGGCATCAGTGGACTGTTCGGCCATTCAGACTCTTGCGGTTCGGCACGATCCCGGCAGCCGGTTTTCGCCTGGTTGACGGGTTGTCGGGACAACCTTCGCTCCTCCTGGATGGCCGGATGCACGAGCCGAAATGTTACAATATTCACCCTATGCGGCCATGAAAAGCTTGAGATAACGTCAAAGACGATGTAGACTTATGAAGTGAACGGAGAGGGTTGGTCGGGCGAGCCCCGGTGTTGACGAGCCATCGATGAAGGCCGAACTGGTTCCAGAAAACGGAGATCCGCCAATCCCCATCACGCGCGATGTCGTGCTCGTCGGCCGGCGCGGATACTGCGATGTCGTCATCGACCACTCCAGCCTCTCCAAACGGCACTGTTTGCTGGTCAAGACCGATGGACTGCTCGTGGTCCGCGATCTGATCAGCACCAACGGCACCAAGGTCAAGGGTCAGAAGGTTCGCTGGGCGGCGCTCTTGCCCGACGACCGGATCACGCTGGGCAGCTACAAGCTTCGTGTTTACCTGGGACCAGACGAAGTCCCTGGCCCTTCTGAGCTTTATCGGGCACGGCAGCTCCGCTCTGGGTCGTCCACCAGGCAACCAGCCGGCGTCGGACCAGGCTTGGAGGCAAGGCCCTCCCCGCCGCGGCCGCCCGCCCCGACGTTGCGGGTTCCAGGTCAGTCGCCTCCCGCTGCCGCGAGTACGGCCTTGAACCAGGGTTTTCCCGAGCCCTCGCCTCTGGAGATCGTTGTCTCCTCGTCCCAGCAGGACATCATCGCGCCGCCTTCCAAGGCCGGCAGGCACGACGACTTCGAGCCCTTGATCCCGGTTGTCATCGATGATTCGGATGAGATCATCGAGCTCGACTGAGCCTGGCAGCATGTCAGGCGAGGGCCGCATCCTCGGCGGCGACCTCGAGATGGACCACGCGATCTGCACCATCGGTCCGAGCCGGCTCGACGGCGGATTCGCAGGCCTTCAAGAACCGTGCAGAGGATCCTTCGCGACTCAGGGTCGCGACCCCGAAGCTCGCGGTCACACGGCATCCTGCCCCGACCAGCTCGGCGAGCGAGCCCCTCAGAAAGACTCTTAGGACGCATCCGGGTTGGGGGGAGGAGGGCCGTGAGCGCACGGTGGCTCGGGTGCTTTCGGTGGTCACTTGCGGTAGGTTGAGATGGATCGAGCGTCTTGTGAGGGAGGGGGGGTGAAAAGCAAACCGGACGCCGGTCGTCGGTGGAGACCGATCGACGACGTCCGGCTGGATGCGGGGTCGGGTGATTGGGGCGAGAGCGACCGCCGTCGCGCCGGTCGCCGCCATGCCAACGGGGAGTCAAAGACGCCTGGAAACGGCTGGCATCCTCAGGGCTCTTCGGACCGAGGGCGACGAACCTCCCGCCGGACAGGCGGGTCCAGGCGTTCGATCTGGCGCGCATCCTGGGGTTCCAGTCGGCTCGCCTGTCGATTTTCACGTTGGATGGCTTCGTACACCTCCTGGCGGTGTACCGAGATCTCGATCGGGGCCGCGATCCCTAATCGAACCTTATCGCCCCGAATATCCA
>JBAUOX010001056.1:0-1580 GCA_049579985.1 Isosphaeraceae bacterium
AGGGACGCCCGCTTGGCCGCCCTGAGCCTGTTGTCCAGCGATTTATTTTTGCGGTCCTCGTCGTCGAGCCGAATCACGTTTCTCGCATCGACGTCCTCCGGAGGGGTCGCGGTCATCGGGACCACGATCATAGGGCGAGTGCCGATCGGCTCCTCGGCCCAGGTCTCCGGGTCAAGGTAGCGGCGGACGTTCGCCAGGGTCTCGAGGAACGGCTTGCTGATGTGCGCCTCGTCGAGGAGGACGAGGCTGTCGTAGGCGACGAGAGCGGCCTGAATAGGTGCGGCATTGGGCGAGACGCCATAACCGCGAAAAAGCAGCCGCGAGCCGAGCTGATCGATCGTGGTGCAGACCACGGTGGGTTGCCCTGAGGAGCGTGCCCAGCGGTTGTCGTGGTAGATTCCACCGCGGAGCTCGAGGACGTCGAGCGGCGGGGTGCCGTCGTCATTCGCCATCCCCGCGAGCTGGCGCAGCGAGGCGGCGACTTCGGAGAGGACCGGGGCGTCGGAAGCAGGGTATCGCTCCGCTTCCCAGAGCCGCGTCGCGATGCGTAGCGCCCGCTGATACGCTTCGTCGACGATCACCCGGCGGTTCACGCAGAAGAAAATACGCCGGGGCGCCGTTCGTTCCGCCACCTTTCGGCCGGCCTGACACGCCAGGGAGAAGAGGGCAACGTCGATGCAAGCCGTCTTGCCGCTGCCGGTAGGCAGGTCAATTGCTCCAGGCCAATCTCCCTCGACCGCGCGCTCGGCGAGGCGAGTCTGCCAGGAGTACGGGGGCCGGCCATGTAATTCCTGAAAGAAATCACTGAATTGTGCAGATGACAATCTGGTCATACTCTTGTTCCCCCCAAAGGCTTGCAGAGACCGTAGCCTTGGTAGCGCCCCGCTCCCAGGATGACTGGTCCGATCACCGGCTGGGGAAACTGGAGCCAGACATGAACTTGCGGGCGTGGAGCGTTGGTTCCCTTTGGCGGATACGGCGGAAAGCCGTCTCCAAGGGCGGCATCTCCGTGGGTCCCGAACCCGGTGTGGCCTCGAAGGGGGCGTCGCTTCCCGACCGCGCGCGGGCTCCCCAGGTGCCAGCTCGTCGTATCGACGTCGATCAGTTCGGGCTCGGGCAAGCCAATGCGTGAGCAGGCGTCGCGGACAATCCGCCGGACCTCGTCCTCCCAAGCCAGCCGTTTCGCGGGATCGCTGCGGTCGGCCTTGGGGAAGCGGTCCAGGACGACGGGCGTCACCGAGGCCCAGGTCACGGCCCCCTTTGGGGCGTTGGTGTCGCCCCCCGTTGCGGTCCATCGGCCGGGTTGGAGGGTGTCGCGCTGCTCTTGCCAATCACGCTTCTGGACGTCCCAGACGCCAAGCGGACCGAGCGTGAGCCGCACGGTTGCCGGAAGCCCGTCTTCGTTGACCAGAAGCTTGCCGAGGACACGGCCGCGCTCTCTGCGCGGGACGGATCGAGGGAAGACGAGTGCCACCCCCAGCAAATGGCCGTCGGCGTGGTCGCGGCCCACATAGGGGAGGGGCACCAGCGCCAGGTGTCCGTTGCCGTCGCGGAGGGGTTGGCCGTCCGGGCGGTGTCCG
>JBAUOX010001057.1:0-4383 GCA_049579985.1 Isosphaeraceae bacterium
AAGATCGCTCGGACGTCGGCGGGGCCATCCAGTTTAACAATATCGGACCTGTCCCGTTTTCCCGCTCCGGACCTGTCCCGTTTTCCCGCTCCTGAAGACCACTACGTCTCGATCCAATAAGCACCTCCGTCGTCACGCGCTCGGTTGTCCGGAGTACAATTAATTGTTCATATTTAATGAGCTTGGACCGACAACCTGTCGAACGCGCCAAGCGATGCCTAGTCGGAAGTGCTCTTCTGATCGGACCTAGTGATCTGATAATGATGTCGACCGACGAGAAGAGTCTTGCCGCCATGCAACCCTTGAGCCGAAAAGCATTGGAACGTCCCCTTTAGCGTCTCTCTCAAGGCTCGGTTAGCCAATCGAGGATCGCCTTCCGGGCGCGTTCGTGGGCGAAGTAGCCGCCGTGTGTCACGCCGTCCTCGGGGCTGAACACGAGCCGGCGGGCGTCGGCGATGGGGAACGGGGCGGACCCGTTCCTGTCGTAGACGCTGGCCGTGGGAACAACGAGGTCGTTCTCGGCCTTGAGGAAGATCTTGGAGAAGAGGCGGTCGGACGCCCAGGAGAGCAAGCCAGGATTACTCGGCCTGTAGTTCGAGGCGAGGGCGAAGTATCGCGCCGGGACCGTCCCGACGTTTAGCCACTCACGAAGGAACCGGCCCGTCGGGAGCATCGCCTGGAGGCCGTCCAGGCCCTTCACAGTATTGGCGGCGAGCTGCTTGGCGACGACGAACAGACCGTCGAGCACCAGGCTCGTCGGCGAGTCGGGCAGGAAGTCGAAGATGTTGGTGTAGGTGTCGATCAAGTCGTTGAGGTGGGGGGTGTCGGTCAGCGGTGTCCCGGCGTTGGGCACGGCCACGTGGACCACGCGGTTGACCCCGAGCTTGCGCGAGCCGAGCGAGAACTCCGACTGCTTCTCCACTAACGCGCGGGCGACTAGGCCCCCCCGCGAGTGACACACGACGTGGAGGTCGAGGTCCACTCCGTTGGGGATCTGCTTCAGGAACCACTCGGCGTTCTGCCTCGGGTCCTCGGACAGCGTGTAGTGGTCAAAGGCGAAGACCCGGCCTTGGTAGTGCTTGTGCAGTTGAGCGATGTAGTCTTTGGGCAGGTCGCAGAAGGCCGAGTGCGCCCGGCTGAAGGTCCCGTGGATGAGCAGCAGCGCGGGGCCCCCGGCGAGCCGCTCCCAGTCTTCGGCCAGGAACGGGCCGGGCTCGCCGCAGCGGTAGCTCTCCGGGGTGAAGTCGCGCACGCGGTAGGGCCGGAAGTTGCTCTCCCAGGCCTTGGCGAAGTGCTCGCCGATCTCCCCGAGCTTCGGATCAATCAAAGGGAAGACCAGGACCTCCAGTATCTTCTTGGTGAGGGCGCGGAACGGCCCTCGCATTTCCGATTCGCCCGCGGCGGGGACGGCCCTCCGGATGAGGTACGTCCGCATACGGCTGCCGCTGCGCGTTTGCGCGGCAGGCCCGGCCGGGCTGGAGGAGGGGTCTGCGAAATTCCAGGTCGCCACGCCCGCCTCGTCCACCGCCAGGACGAACTGGCCCCAGCCGTTGCCCCGCTCTGGGGCGTCCAGCGCGATCGCCGGCTCGTCGTACTTGGTGCGGAGATCGTAGGCCCCAACGGGCACCTCATTGGCCCCCTCGATCTCGATCGCCTCCTGGAGCTCGACGTTGTTGCGGGCCATCGCCTCGGCCAGCGCCGGTTCGGCGGAGCCGCCGGCGCGGGTTCCGGGGGCGGCCTGGGTGCGTGCGGTCGCGTCTCCTTCCAGGCCGGGGGTCCTCAGGCGGCACCAGCCGACTTCGACGTCATCGCCGGCCGGTTCCAGACGGGTTGTGTACATCGCTACAGAGCTCCGGTGCCAGGAATGTTCGTGTCGGAGGCGACCAACGGCGGCGCGGCGGGAAGCGGGGCGACCGGCTTCACGTCGAGGCGGAAATTGGGGTGGCCGAAAAACACGTAGGCCATGCGCGTCAGCGAGGTTAGGTCCCGGCCGTCCCGGGCCGGGGTCGCGCTGCCCAGCTCGCGAAACTCGGCACGGATGCCCCGCAGCACAGCGGCGACCGAAGATGAGCCCGCCTCACTGTAGAACCGCTCCGCCACCTCGCTGGAGACCACGTCGTTGATCGACCACAATGGGGCCACGACCGCCGAGGCCCCAGCCTCCAGCAGGAATGCCGCGGCCATGTCAGAGGGCATCGCCAGCTCCTCGGCCCCGGCCCCGACCTGGCAAGCGTTGAGGAACACGAACGGGGCCAACCTCAGCCTGCAGCCAGACACGCTGATGGCTGTGAAAGAGGATATGGGCCGTTTCCCGTCCTTATCCTTTTCGCCTAGGACCATCAGCCCGTTCATCATCCCTTGCGGATTGTACTGGCCGTGTAGGGCGAAGTGGAGCACGTCGTCCTTGTCGTTGTCGCGGAGCCGCTCCGTCACGGCTGTCATGGTCGCGTCGATCGCAGAACCGCCATAGGTCTTGGCCAGCTCGTCGACCTCTGCCTCGGCGTGCTCAAGGCGTATGAGATTGGTGCCGGTGTAGTCGGCCTTGAAGAAGGCAAGCCGTTTGACCTCCCTCTTCTTCTCGGCGGTGCTGTCGAAACTCGCCCGGTCCCACTTCTTCTTGTCGTACGGCCAGCGGCCGACGACGGCCTGCGCCGCGAGCATGGGTGGGGCCTTGGGGTCGATCAGGAGATCGTCCATCCAGGCGAGCTCCCAGGGGACGTACGAGCCCTCGCTTAAGATTAGGACGGTCGGCGGACGGTTCCCCACGGCCTTGGACACGTCGATCAGGGCGGACCAGAACCGCCGGGGGACCTTTTCGCCGATCCTAGAGCCAACACCACGCAGGTTGATGAAGCGGTTGGGCATCCCCTCACTCGCCGAGAGATCGTTGACCAAGTTCTTCGTGAAGTCTTCGGGCTTGTTGCCGATGTCAATCCTCTTCTCCGTCTCCTCGAGGTCGGTGTCGACGCTGCCGTACGGCGAAGCCATCGACCAGTCCAGTATCCCATTGGAGTCGTGCAGGATGACGACCGTCAGATCTACGCCAGTCATGATCCACATCTCGAGGGACTTGCGCGTGTCGCCGCTATTTCGGACCTTCTCTAAAAGCTCTTTCTGATTCTGCGACGCATCCCGTCGCCGGCGAATAAGGAGAAGGAATACAGTGAGTACGAGTACAATGAATAGGGCGGTCGGGACCGGGAAGAAGCCAAGGAGCAGTACCGCGAAGATAATGAAGATAATGACGTTCAGGATGTCGCGCAAGTACTGGGTCGAGGGGTGGAGATCGAGTAAGCCCCTGTCTTTCACAACGGCCACGAGGCGATCGGCGACCGAGAGGAACTCGCCCGAAACCCAGATCACGGCCTGGATCACGCGGGCTACCGCCGCGTCCGGATCGCTCACCGGCCGGGGTGTCAGCCGGTAGATGGAGTTCGCAGGCCTCGGGAGGGTCGATGGCGTCATGAGGGGAACATCGCGGCGCCACGCCTCTCCTTCGTGGAGATCAAAGTCATGTGCGACTAGTTGCACCGTCAGGCTCGACGGATAGCTGCTCCGATCCGGCCCCAGCAGTTCTGGAATGAAGTGGAGCTTGAGCTGAAACTCCTCGCCCGGCACCACGACGTCCGGGCATTCGAGTTCGACCGTCACCCGGCGGCTGTGCACCTGCGTCTGAGTCTGCGTCTGCTGAGACTTATTACCCGAAAGGGGGAGGGACAGCGTGGGCTTGACAAGGCCGCCCAAGTAGTTGCGGAACTGGGTCATTGCATCACCTCACAGCACTGGACGGGTCAGCCGGGCGAACCGTCGCCGCGTGAACTGCTATTTTGACTCACCCACGACCCGAGGGTATTCCCAGAAAAGGGTTAGTCCAGCACATCATTGGGCACGATCAGCCCGACCGAGACCGGAGACCGCCTTTCGGAGACTGGGCTTTCCGCTGCCGGGGACTTTGTTTAAATATGTCACAAGGGTCCGTTTCTGTCGATTTAATCACCGCCGCCGATGTCGTCGACATTGTCGATGCCTGGGAAGGATTAAACCATTCAGGCTGATGATAGTGCCTGTCACTAACGTCCGCCCTTCAGCCAGTACGGGGAAGGGCCCGATGGCCCACTTGACACCGCCGCGGGTGAGTGGCGGTGCTTTGCGTTCGGCCAATGAATAGTTCCCTTAACCGCGAACGCGAAGCACAACTTCCCTCTGAGGTCGAATGGACAACCAACCACGAGTAGAGGCAACTAAAAAGTTTGACGACAGGTTCGGCGGGCGGAAAGCGGGACAGGTACGATATTGACAAGATGGGGAGTTTTGGATTATGGTTCGGCGATGCCACGAACAGCGCGGGTCGCTCCTGGTGGAATGGTTTTTCACGTCTTGAAT
>JBAUOX010001058.1:0-3141 GCA_049579985.1 Isosphaeraceae bacterium
GCGGAGATCAACCCGTCTCTTGTCCTGTACCAGGCAGCCGGCCAGTTCTATTTGCTTCTGGACATTCCTGCGACAAAGACAGCCCCGGGCGGCCTGAGCAAGTGCTTTTCCCTCAAGGAGGAGTGGAACGACGCCCGCTCGCTTCAGGAGGCTTGCCGATCGGACCGGCTCCTCCCGCTACCCGTTGAGCTGCGCAAAACTCTCGCCTCGCTCAAACCCCCGCAGCGCCTGACGGTCCGCTGGCGGGATCCGGTCTCCGAAGTCGGGGACTTCGCTATACCTGCCGAGACACCGTCCCCGCTCGTCTTCGTGTCCGGCCACAGCAATCAATCCCACTTCCCCTTCGACCTGAGGACCGTCATGGACGAAAGGCTGTACTGGGATCAAGATGGCGGTGACCAACCCGTGACACGCTCCCCTTCCGGCGTTCAGACAACCGAGTTGCTCGGCGGGGGAGCCCCGGTCGACGCGTCGCCTGAGCACCCTCGAAAAGACAATCCACAACAGGCATCGGTCAAGAAACCCTGACCAGTGGGTACCTGGGCGATAGCACTTTAAGGCCTGTGTCCAACCCAGGGCGTCTCTTACCACTGCGCAGTGAGCCATTGAGCAACGCTTGCCAATGAAGAGACTGGAGGCCCGCTTGTGCAACTCGGTGTGTCCGTCATCCTCAACAGAGATCGGGATAGGGCGGAGCCTCGCGGCTCCTCCCCTCCCACACCACCGGGCATACGGTCCGTACCACGGCGGTTCGATGGAGTTAAGCGTCCGGCGAGGTCCTGCTCGCCCTGACCCATGCCCGCTACCGCAACGGCCGGTACGCCGAGGCGATCCGGTCGGCGCGCGAGGCCCTGGCGATCGAGCACCCCATGAGGGACTGGGGCTCCGAGTCCTCCTTCTTGGCCTACCTGGCGATGGCCGAGGACTTTAGGCGCGTCCTTTGGGCGCGGCAACTCGAGGGTCACTTCGAAACCCCGGCAGGCGTAGAAGGCCACCACGCTGCCCGATCCTTCACCACGTACCCACCCCTCGTCGAGCCACCCGGGGTCGACCTCGGTGGCGGCCCGGGTCGGCCCTTTGGCCTGGGACGGGTCGGGCAACGGGCGCGGGATTTTCAGGTCATCGAAGTGGGCGACGCGGATGTCCGGGACCGCGTCGCCATTGCGGGAACTCGTCGGCCTGGCCAGGCCGCTGGCGTGGCAGCAGTCGAAGACGACCCAGACGTGCACGCCTTTTTGCCGGAACTGGCTGAGCCACTGGCCGATCTCATCGTCGATGATCGCGTTCTCGAGCCGGCCCTCGGCCCAGGATTTCACGTCGGCTGGCAGGAAAACTTCGTCCAGGCCATCGACCTCGACGTGCCCGGCGCCAGGAGCAGGGGCGGAGGCCGGGATTTGGGCGCCGTGGCCGGCCAGGACGATCACGGCTTGGTCGCCCGCGAGCGATTTAGCCAATAAATGTTGAACACCCTTGACGATATTCTCGCGGGTCGGACGGTCGGCCGGGTCCTCGGGCCAGCCGACGAGGGAACGCACCTCGCGTTCGTCGAAGCCGAAACGCCTGACCAGCACCCTCGACCAGGCGGGCACGTCGTTGGATGGGCCGGTCGGGCAGAGTCGCCAACTGGTAGTCGGTGCAGCCGATCAGGAGTGCACGACGCCCGACGCGTGGTGGTGTTCGACCTCGCCTGCCCAAGCGATCCCGACGAGACTCCCCGCGAACAGCCAACCCGCGAACCAAGACCTCGACACCTGACCGCCTCCCTCCCCAAACTCGCGATCCCCTCAGCCCGTCCCGGTGCCCAACCGGCCCGCGGGTGACCCCTACACGGTCGGGGACGACTCTCCTCGATCAATTCAACGGCAGGTCAATGTCGAGGGGATTCTGATCGTATATAAACGGTCCCCAGCTCATCGAACCATCAGCGCTCGTGCCGGTGATGACGCTGTTCCGGAAGGGGGGGTCGGCGACGAAGAACTGAAAGTTATCGTAGGAATTGACCCACCCGAGTTGCCGCCCATCATCGTAAATGAGAATCTGATAGCCCGTGTTGTTGTGGACCCTCAAGAACCGCTTGATCCCTCGCGTGCGCTCGCCCGACTCCGAAGCGCGTCGCGCGTCATTGTCGCGCTTCTCCGCGGCTTCGGCGAGTTTGCCGAGCTTCTTCGACGTCTCGTCGTCCTTTGCGTACAGAGCTACGGCCTTCAATTCCGCCGAGATGCCGCGGACCTCGGCCAACGCCACGGCTTCTTTGTAGAGCGTGTCCGAGGTGAGACTGGCCGTTTTGCCTGAGACCTGCTCGCAGACCGAGAGTTCTTTCGCCAGGCCCATCAGGCAAACCGGGTCGGGGACCTTCAGCGCCTGCTCGATCCGCGAGCCGAGCGTCAGCAGCGAATCGAATGGAAGGCCCAGGCTCTTCGGAAAATTGATTGTCATCGCGGGCGTGCGAGCCACGCCCTTTTCCGCCGAGATCGCCTTCGAAGTTCGCCTGGAGGCGGCGGGCTCCTGGGCGATGACCAGTGGGACCAGCGATGTCAAGGCGAGCGTCATGGCAACCAAGGCGTTGGCCCGCGGGCGGGTGCCAAATAAGGCGGGTATGAGTCGTGTCAACCTCATCGGAGATCATCCTTTCTTCATCAGTTGAAAAGAGTATCATTCACTTCGGCTGCGAAATAAGCGCGACCCGCGCACCTTCAACAGCGTGGCGAACGACCTCGGCTCCTATCTTGATCAATCTTTTTTGGAACACGAAACGCAGATGCAGCTGGTTTTTATATCAATAGGAGTAACCGGTTTCTCTACGCCGGAAGGGCCGTGTGAGGAGTTGTGAGGGGGATCGGGTTACAACCTTATTATACCCAGATGCGGGCAAGAATGAAATCAGTTTGTTTTAAATTACGACGATTTTTTTTGTTGTAGGAGTTACGCGGTAGTGGTCTTGCGTCCACGAATGGTTGCGCTGCAAGATATGTCAAAAGACAATTCGGAGGCAGAAAGCGGGACCGGAGGCAGAAAGCGGGACCGGAGGCAGAAAGCGGGACCGGTACGATATTGACAAGATGGGGAGTTTTGGATTATGGTTCGGCGATGCCACGAACAGCGCGGGTCGCTCCTGGTGGAATGGTTTTTCACGTCTTGAAT
>JBAUOX010001059.1:0-4089 GCA_049579985.1 Isosphaeraceae bacterium
CTCGGGGTCGCGGTCCGCGAGTTCCCGATGCTCACCGGCGAGGTTGATTACCTGCTCTATGTCAGTGGCAAGGCCATCGGCGTGCTGGAGGCCAAGCCGAAAGGACATCCCCTGATCGGCGTGGAAACCCAGGCTTCCAAGTATTCGGGGGCTCTCCCGCCCGCCGTTCCCGCCTATAAGAGTCCCCTACCGTTCGCGTACGAGAGCACCGGCGCCGTCACGCAGTTCACGAACCTGCTGGAGCCTGATCCCCGCAGCCGGGAAGTCTTCACGTTCCATCGCCCCGAAGAGTTGCTCCGGCTCGTGAGCCTCGACGCCCAGGTGCGCGGTAAGCTGAAGGCCCTCCCCGCGCTGGACGCCTCGAAGCTCTGGTCGGTGCAGAAGAGAGCGATCGAGAACCTGGAGCGGTCGCTGGCCAAGAACAACGCACGCTCGCTGATCCAGATGGCGACCGGCAGCGGCAAGACGTTCACGGCGGTAAATGCCTGCTACCGGCTCATCAAGTTCGGCGGGGCGAGGCGGGTGCTGTTCCTCGTGGATCGCAGCAACCTCGGGCGGCAGACCTACCGGGAGTTCCAGCAGTTCGTGAGCCCCGTGAACGCCTACAAGTTCACGGACGAATACCACGTCCAGTTGCTCAACTCGAACACCGTCGCCCCGACGAGCAAGGTCGTGATCACGACGATCCAGCGCCTGTATTCGGTGCTCAAGGGCGAGGAAGAGTTCGACGAGGCGGCCGACGAGCAATCGCAGTTCGAGCTGGCGACCAGCCTGGTCAAGGAGCCGCTGCCTGTCGTCTACAACGAGCGAATCCCCATCGAGTCCTTTGATTTCGCCATCGTCGATGAGTGCCACAGATCCATTTACAACCTCTGGCGCCAGGTGCTGGACTACTTCGACTCGTTCCTGATCGGGTTGACCGCCACGCCGACAGCCCAGACCATCGGGTTCTTCAACAACAACCTCGTGATGGAATACGGTCACGAGCAAGCGGTGGCGGATGGAGTGAACGTCGGCTTCGATGTCTACCGCATCCGGACCCGGATCACCGAGCAGGGGGCGACCCTGGAGGGGGAGCCGGGGCGGTTCATCCCCCGTCGTGACCGCCGCACGCGCTCCAAGCGCTACGCCGAACTCGATGACGACCTGAATTACGAACCCAACCAGCTCGACCGGGATGTGGTCGCCGAAGACCAGATCCGGCTCGTGGTGCGCACGTTCAAGCAGCGGCTCTTCACCGAGATTTTCCCCGGTCGCACCGAGGTTCCGAAGACCCTCGTCTTCGCCAAGGACGACAGCCACGCCGAAGACATCACCCGCATCCTGCGGGAAGAGTTCGGCAAGGGAAACGAGTTCGCCCAGAAGATCACCTATCGGACGACCGGGAAGAAGCCGGAGGACTTGCTCGCGGAGTTCCGCAATAGCTATAACCCCCGAATCGCCGTTACCGTGGACATGATCGCCACCGGCACGGATGTCAAGCCGCTCGAATGCCTGCTGTTCATGAGGAACGTCAAGAGCGCCGCTTACTTCGAGCAGATGAAGGGACGGGGCGTGCGGGTGGTCGACCTCGACGCCCTGCGGAGCGTCACGCCCGACGCCGCGGCGAAAACCCACTTCGTCATCGTCGATGCCATCGGCGTCTCGGAGCAGGACAAGACGCCGACCAAGCCGCTAGACCGTCAGCCGAGCGTGCCTCTGGACAGGATCATGGGTCTGGTTGCTACCGGCGCGGCGACCCCCGACCTTGTGTCGACTCTCGCGGCCCGTCTCGCTCGTCTTGACCGGCAACTGACCGACGAGCAGCGCCATCAGGTTACGCAGCAGGCGGGCGGCAAGGACTTGAATTGCCTGACCACGAGCCTGCTCGGCAGCCTCGACCCCGACTCCCAGGCGAAGAAGGCGACGGAGGTTTTCGGCCTGGCGAAGGATCAGGAAGCGACACCGGAGCAGCTCGATCAGGTGCAAGACACTCTGCTGGCGGCGGCATTGAAGCCGTTCCATGACCCCAAGTTGCGGGATCTGCTGCTGAACCTCAAGCGGAGCCACGAGCAGGTCATCGACGAGATCACGCAGGATGAGTTGCTCCAGGCGGGTTACGACAACCACGCCTTCGAGAAAGCCCAGGCGCTGATAACGAACTTCAAGCAGTTCATCGTGCAGCACAAGGACCAACTCGAAGCCATCCAGATCCTCTACAGCCGACCGCACCGGGCGGGGCTGCGGTTCCGGCAGGTCAAAGACCTCGCCGCCGCTCTCAAGAACCCACCTGTGGGGGCCAGCACGGAGCGGGTCTGGCAAGCCTACGAGGCAACGGAGCCGCAGGCTGTGAAGGGCAAAGGCGGCAGAGATGTCGTGGATCTCATCGCCCTGGTGCGTCACGCTCTTGACCCCGGGGAGCCGATCGTTCCCTTCTCCAGCACGGTGCAGGAGCGCTACAATCAGTGGCTCACCGAGCAGGGTCAGAAAGGTCTGGTCTTCACCGAAGAGCAGCGCCAGTGGCTCGACGCCATCAAGGACCATATCGCCAAGAGCCTGCGGATCGAGGAAGACGACTTTGACTATGCCCCGTTCAACACGATCGGCGGTTTGGGACGGGTTCACGACCTGTTCGGCGAGCGCCTGTCGGTGATCCTTGACGAACTCAACCGGAGGCTGGCGGCGTGAATCAAGACGTCTCACACGACTCGACACAAGCGGACGAACAGTCTCCCTATCTCCCTTCGGGTTGGTATTGGTCGACTGTCGGCGAACTGGCTGCCGATACCTTGATCGGCCTTGATCGGGGGCGACAACATCAATCATCGACGCCGCCAGGGTTCGCTTATGTAAAAATGAACAACGTCACGACAGACGGGAGAGTCACGCTTGAGGACATAGTATATGTGACGGCAACCGAGGCAGAAGCGAGACGATACTCCCTGAGGACCGGGGACGTGTTGTTCAATACACGCAATAGTATCGAGTTGGTCGGAAAAGTCGGACTGGTCCAAAGCCCGCCACCTAATACCGTATTCAATAACAATCTGATGCGCATCCGTTTTCGAGATGGCATCCACGGAAGATTTGTCTGCTATCAAATGTGCTCCCCGGATTTTCGTGACCGCATGGCCTATGCGAAGCGTGCGACAACGAATGTCGCTGCCGTTTACGCCAAGAACTTGTTCCCTTTGCCCGTGGCGGTGGCCCCGCATGCTGAGCAGGGGCGCATCGTCGCCAAGATCGAGGAGCTGTTCTCCGATCTCGATGCCGGGATCGTCGCACTGGAGCGTGTGCGAGCCAACCTGAAGCGGTATCGGGCCGCTGTCCTCAAGGCGGCAGTCGAGGGCAAACTCACCGAGGACTGGCGGGCGCAGCACCCCGACACCGAACCCGCCTCCGTCCTCCTCGAACGCATCCTTACCGAGCGACGCCGTCAGTGGGAGCAAGCCGAACTCGCCAAGTTCGCCCAGGCGGGCAAGCAACCGCCGAGGGGGTGGCAGGAGAAGTATCCTGAGCCTTCCATCTCGGATGCGAGCACTCCTCCAAGTCTACCAGTCGGGTGGTGCCGGGCAACGGTCGACCAAGTGATAAGCTTCCTCCGAAACGGGCTGCCTCAAAAGCCCACGGGCACATCCTCCGGGCACCGCATCCTCCGAATCAACGCGGTCCGACCTCTCAAGGTGGATCTGAACGAGGTCCGCTTCTTCCACCAGTTGCCACGCGAGGCACCGGCATACCTGATAGAAGACGGGGATCTTCTCTTCACGCGCTACAATGGCAGCGTCGAACTGCTTGGTGTCGCTGGGATGGTTAGGGGCACCTCCGAACCCACACTTCATCCGGACAAGCTCATTCGGGTAAAGACAATCCTCGGCGCTCCACTAACCAACTTCCTTGAAATCGCAACAAACGTTGGCGTCTCGCGGCAGCACATGATTAACAGGGCGCGAACGACGGCTGGGCAGACCGGCATTTCGGGGACGGACATTCGTGAGATGCCGCTGCCTCTCCCACCGCTGGAGGAGCAGAGGGAAATCGTCCAAGAAGTCGAGCACCGCCTCTCCATTGTGGACGAGGTCCAGGCCCAAGTTGATACCAGCCTGAAAC
>JBAUOX010001060.1:0-4322 GCA_049579985.1 Isosphaeraceae bacterium
CATGGGAGGGCGAGGCTCCTGCCGAGCCGCATTCCCGCCAGGCTCGGCAGTGGCCTCGCCCTCCCGAGAACTTATTCCGTTTGCGGTTTTTAGCACCGAAGAGCAGAGGAATGGGCCAATGGCAGACTCGAGTCAGTTGAAACTGAAGGTCACCGAGGCGATTCCCAAGGATCTTGGTCGCGGCCTGGCGCGGCTCGACCCGGCGGACATGGCTCGCCTGGGACTGGAAGTTGGCGACATTGTTGAGCTGGTGGGCAAGCGGACGACCGTCGTTAAGGCGATGCCGGCTTACAAGGAGCTGCGTGAGCAGGCACGCATCCAGATCGACGGTGTCACCCGGGAAAACACCGGATCCGCAATCGATCAGCTCATCGACGTCCGCAAGGCCACGGTTCGCCAGGCGGAGCGAGTGGTCCTCACGCCGCTCGGTTATGTTCCGGCCGATCGCGACCTGGAGTACATCGGCAGCCTCTTCGACGGCCTTCCCGTACTGGCAGAGGACCGTGTTCGGGCCACGCTCTTTGGCAACCGATCGGCCGACTTCAAGGTGGCCAGCACAAACCCTTCCGGCCCCGTGGTCATCAAACCCCGAACCGTACTGGAGATTGCGAGATCCCCGTCCGGCCGCGCCAAGGGACAACCCGCCGAGGCCGAGAAAGCGCAGCCGATTTCTTATGAGGACATCGGCGGACTCAAACGCGAGCTGAACCGCATTCGCGAGATCGTCGAGCTGCCGCTGCGCTATCCGGAACTGTTCGAGCGGCTCGGGATCGACCCACCCAAGGGGGTTCTCCTGCACGGACCGCCAGGCTGCGGCAAGACGCTGATTGCCCGTGCCGTGGCCCATGAAACCGACGCTCGCTTCTTTGCGGTGAACGGCCCGGAAATCATCCACAAGTTCTACGGCGAGAGCGAGGCCCATCTCCGCAAGATCTTCGAGGATGCCTCGCGCAATGCCCCCAGCATCATCTTCCTCGATGAGATCGATGCCATCGCGCCGCAACGTGAGAAGGTCGTCGGCGACGTGGAGAAGCGGGTCGTCGCCCAGCTCCTGGCCCTGATGGATGGCCTGGCCAAGCGGCAGAATGTGATCGTCATCGCGGCGACCAACCTGCCCAATGCACTCGATCCCGCGCTGCGGCGGCCTGGTCGTTTCGACAGGGAGATCGCCATCTCGATTCCCGACCGGGACGGCCGTGCGGAGATTCTCGAGATTCACAGCCGAGGCATGCCGCTGGCTGCCGACGTCGCTCTGCCGCACCTGGCCAACATCACTCACGGCTTTGTGGGCGCCGACTTGATGGCACTCTGCCGTGAAGCCGCAATGATCTGCCTGCGGCGATTGCTCCCGGAAATCGACTTCGCCTCCAAGAACATCCCCTACGAACGACTTCGTACCCTCGAGGTCAGGATGACCGATTTCGAGGGGGCGCTGCGAGAAATCGAGCCCTCGGCCATTCGCGAGGTTTTCGTCGAAATTCCGAATGTCACCTGGGAAGAGGTGGGGGGTCTGGATGACGTCAAGCGCCAGTTGATCGAAGCCGTCGAGTGGCCCCTCAAGCACCCCGAGATCTTCGCGCAAGCGGGTGTCAAACCGCCCCGCGGGATCCTGCTGTCCGGCCCGTCCGGCTGCGGGAAGACCATGCTCGCCAAGGCGGTGGCCAGCCAGACGGAGGTCAACTTCATCCCCGTCAAGGGCCCCGCGCTGCTCTCGAAGTATGTGGGCGAGTCTGAACGCGGTGTCCGTGACGTGTTCCGCAAGGCGAAGCTGGCGGCTCCCTGCATCATCTTCTTTGACGAGATCGACTCTCTGGTACCCAGTCGCGGCGGCGGAGCGACCGACTCGCACGTCACCGAGCGGGTCATCAGCCAGTTCTTGGCTGAGATGGATGGGGTCGAGGACCTCAATGGCGTTCTCGTGCTTGGCGCCACCAACCGGCCCGATATCCTCGATCCGGCCCTCATGCGTCCGGGACGCTTCGACATCCAGGTCGCCATTCCCTTGCCCGACCGGGTCGGCCGCCAGCAAATTTTCGAGATCGGGCTCCGCGACAAACCGCTCGCCGGCAAGGTCGATTTCGCCGCGCTTGCCGAGGCGACCGAAGGATTCAGTGGCGCTGAGATCCGTGCCGTCTGTACGCGCGCCGCATGGGCCGCCATTCGAGAAGCGGTGGCCAGGTCCGAGCCAGCTCAGGATTCCGTGCCTCGGGTGAGCATCACCCCGGACCATCTGAACTCGGCCCTCCAGGAAATCCAATCCGCGCCCCAGCGCGCCTTCTGAATCGGCGGGTCCCTGGTGCCCATCGAATGGTCGACGATACCCTGGAGTGGCCTGCCACCAGCGAGAGAGAGCGTTCTCGGCAGGTTGACCGGCTCTTTCGGGCGGGTTACACTCGGCTGAATGAATCAGACCGGAGTTTATCTCTACGGATTTGCAATCCCCGATCTGGTGCGTGGGTTCGCCCATCCCGGTCACGATGAGATCGGGACCGTACGTGTACTGGAGGTTGAAGGCCTCGCGGTCATCGTGAGCTCCGTGTGTCCAGCGGAAATCGAAGCGGGCCTTTCGTCCGAACCTCCCGATCCGAGTTGGATCGTTCCCCGCGCGGTCCACCACGAGCGAGTTCTCGAAGCGGTTCTGGCGCGCAGTCCCGTGCTGCCGACGCGGTTCGGCTGCGTTCTCGCCACTCAGCAGGGGCTCGAGGCGGTGACCAGAGCGCATCGGGAGCAGATCGGGCGGTTTCTAGGCGAGGTTGCGAATCAGGAAGAATGGACGCTCAAGGCTTTCCTTGACGAGAAGCAGGCCGTGGAAGCCCTGCTCCAGACCGATCCCGGGCTGTCGGAACGTTTCCGGAAGCTGCCCAGAGCACCCGGGGCTCGCTATTTCCTGGAGAAAAAACTTCGCGCCGAAGCACACTCCAGGGTGATCCGCGCGGGGAAGGCCGCCGCCGAGCTGCTCCATCAAGCGATCCACCAGACGGGGGTGGGCGTCCGGACTCTGCCATTACGTGGGGACGAGCCGAGTGGCCCGCCATTGCTCCTGAAGCTGGCCCTCCTGATACCGCGCGGCAAGCTGCTTGACATTGTTGGTACGGCGGAGCATGCCGCGGCCGCGATCGTGCCCCTGGTCGTCGAACCGTCAGGGCCCTGGCCCCCCTATCACTTCTGCCCCAGCCTCGGGGAGCCTACCCAGTGAAGCGACTCGTGCATGCCGTGCTCAGAGTCGGCGACAATGAGGGGCGCGAGCTGGTCCTTCCCGCCGGGCTGCGGTGCCTGGTCTCTGGTGATCTTGCCATCGCGTTCTGCGCGGTGGCCGTCGAAGAGCTCACGCCCACGGTGCCCAGACTCGAGGCCTTCGCAAGGACCGTGGCTGAATTGCACCGCAACCACACGACGATCCCGTTTCGCTTCGGCTGCACCGTCGAATCGGATTCTCAGCTCGTGGCGCTTTTGCGCGATCACCGATCAGCCTGGCTCTCCATGCTCGATCGCGTCGAGCAGTGCGACGAGTACAGCGTTCACTTGCCGCCACATCCCGAGTCCTCGACCCACCAGGGCCAGCCAGAGGGAACTCCCGACGATCCGCAAATCATCGAGCCGGCCGGCCGGCCGGGCACGAACTATCTGATGGCTCGTCGCAACACATTGCGGCGCGCCTCGGCTGTCCGCAACCAGGCCCTGGCACGAGCCGAGCAGGTTCGTCAGACCCTCGACGGACTCTATCGTAGCTACGAGATCAAGCCCCCGACCCCCGGCAGGGAGACGTTGGTCACGCTGGTTTTTCTGGTACCGCGCGCATCATCCACGGCGTTTCTGAGTGCGGTGCAAGCTGCTTCCCATCTTGTGTCCGGCCACTTGCTCGCGACGGGACCCTGGCCCCCATATCATTTCACGGCCCCGCTCTCAGAGCTGGAATCCTCAGCCTTGATGCGCAACTGAGTACCGACCTGGGTAACGCGCGGTGAAGCGCCAACAAGATGCAAATCACATCATATTTGTATCCGTTCATGTACTTTTACTGCCTTCTGACCCGCATCATCTCTTCTCGTCATATGCACATGATATAATGGTATATGTCAATTCACATGTTCAGTATATCGATCGCGGCTCACCCTCGGTCGGACGGCAAATCGCACTCCACGGAGCCTTGCGAGGCTGTCAAGTGGCAGCGCGGCCATTCCTTATACGGTCTAGGGGAATTCCCTACAAAGTGCCGTCCGAAAGGCGGCATGTTCTAGGGTTGGATCAGAGTGAAGCCAAAAGACTTCGCTCGGTCACCTCAGTGGAGAGGTGATCGGAGTTTGACCCAACAGCAAAGAGAG
>JBAUOX010001061.1:0-2072 GCA_049579985.1 Isosphaeraceae bacterium
CCTGAAAAACCGGGTTCTCTACCGCAAGAACGATCTCTGCCAGGCGATCGAGCGGGAGTTAATGACCGTCCTCGGGGTCGAGTGGTACAAGACCAGCTCGATCACGTGCAGCGTGCAGGTGGACTACGACCCCCGGGAATTGACCCGTGACCAGGTGGTCGAGATCCTCGACTCCGCGCTGGACAATGCCGAGCACCCGACGAAGCTCGACAAGCTCGACCTCCACCTGCCAATCTGCACGGCTTCGCTCCCCCTGGCGGTGGCGGCCGAGTTCGCATTTCCGCCGCTGTTGCCCGCGGCCGCGGCGGTGTTTGCTTATACGTCGATCCCGACCTTCAAGGAGGCGCGGAACGTTCTATTCAAGGAGAAGCGGCTCGGGGTCGATGTCCTGGATGCCATCGTCGTCGTCGGCTGCCTGGGGACGATGTCGATCTTCCCGGGAGCCGTGCTCTGCTGGTGCCTGAGCTTCGGCCGCGTGCTGGTCAAGCGGACTCAGGACAATTCCAAGAAGCTGCTGCTGAACGCGTTCGGCAAGCAGCCGCGGTACGTCTGGCTCTACCGCAACGGTGTCGAGGTCCAGGTATCGCTCGACAAGCTCCAGAAGGACGACGTCATTGTCGTGACCACCGGCGAGGTGGTGCCGGTCGACGGCCACGTCGTCGAGGGCATGGCGATGATCGACCAGCACGCCCTCACCGGCGAATCGACGCCGGCCGAGAAGGGGGTGGGCGACCGCGTGTTCGCCTCCACGGTGATGGTCGCCGGCAAGGTCCTGGTGTCGGTCGAGACCTCGGGAAGCGACACGGCTTCGGCCAAGATCAGCCAGATCCTCAACGATACAGCCGGCTACAAGCTGGCGTCGCAGCACAAGGGCGAGCGGTTGGCCGACAAGGCGGTGATCCCCACGCTGGCCGTCGGCGCGGTCGGGATGGCCGCGATGGGTCCCTACGGCGCGGTGGCCGTGCTCAACAGCGACTTCGGCACGGGCATCCGGATGGCCGCGCCGCTGGCGATGCTCAGCTCGCTGGCCCTGTGCGCCAACAAGGGCATCCTGGTCAAGGACGGCCGGGCGCTGGAGCTGATGAACGAGGTCGACACGGTCCTCTTCGACAAGACCGGGACCCTGACCCGCGAGCGTCCCGAGGTCGGCCGGGTGATCGCGGCCGAGGGGTTCGCACCGGACCAGATCCTGGGCTATGCCGCGGCCGCGGAGCGGAAGTTCCACCACCCGATCGCCCTGGCGATCCTGCACAAGGCGCAGGAGCTGAAGCTGGCGCTGCCGACGACCGACGAAACGCAGTACAAGGTCGGTTACGGGATCTCTGTGCACGTCGACGGTCACACGGTCCGCGTCGGCAGCAAGCGGTTCATGGAGATGGAAGGGCTCGAGCTGCCTTCCGAGGTGTGCGTCGCCCTCGACGAGGCGCACCTCGAGGGGTTCACGATGGTCATGGTGGGCGTCGACGAACGGCTCGGCGGGGCGATCGAGCTCCAGGCGGCGGTGCGGCCCGAGGTGAAGGAGATCATCGCGGGCCTGCGGAAGCGGGGAATCAAGCACATCGCGATCATCTCCGGCGACCACGAGGCACCGACCAGGAAGCTCGCCGAATCCCTGGGCATGGACCGCTACTTCGCCCAGGTGCTGCCCGCCGACAAGGCCGACTACGTGGAAAGGCTCCAAAAGGAGGGCTGCAAGGTCTGCTTCGTCGGCGATGGCATCAACGACTCGATCGCTCTGAAGAAGGCCAACGTTTCGATCTCGCTCCGGGGGGCTTCGTCGATCGCGACCGACACGGCGCACATCGTCTTCCTGGAAGAGGGGCTGGCGAAGCTCTGCGAGTTACGCGATATTGCCCGTGACCTGGACCACAACGTCAAGCGGAGCTGGTCCATGATCCTGGCCCCGAACATTGCCTGCATCGCGGGGGTGTTCACGATGGGGTTCGGGATCATGGCGTCGGTCGTCACCAACAACGTCGCCGCGCTGGCCGCCCTGGGTAACGGCGTGCTCCCGCTCCGCAAGGTCGCACAGATCGAGGCTGAACGCCGTCGCCGGCTGGAGATGACCCAAG
>JBAUOX010001062.1:0-3528 GCA_049579985.1 Isosphaeraceae bacterium
GGTGAGGGTCGCTGGCTCGGGGACGCTCGTCGCCTGGAAGGTGCCTTGGCCCGACATCTTCCTCACCGAAGAACGTCTGCCGTCTGCGGTTTCCCCGCTGGGTGACATGGTGGGGCATGCCAGGAGCTATCACACGTGCCAATCGAGCCATGGTGGGAAACTAACCCGGCCGCAACCCCGCGTCAAGAGTTAGGTTTGGTGTCCCCGGAACTCCCCCGAGGTTGAAAGATGTCGCCCGGGGACCCCTCGATCTTGAACCGAAGGTTGGTCGACCGATAGCTCAATTGGTCGAGCGTTCGCCTGTTAAGCCAGAAGATGCTGGTTCCTATCGCCGGTTGGGCCAAAAAAAATACACTACGTGGTGAGGACGTCCGCGAATACCGTCGAGGATTCCCGAGCTTTTACGCCGCCGCATCTTCCGAGGGGATGAACAGCCCGTGAGACTTGTGTTCTTCCCAGTTGTCGGGGCTGAACGGGTACGAGTCGTCCCTAAAAGCGCACATTAGGTAACTTGGATACAAACGTCTGAAGGGACCCGATTGAACCCTATGTCTCCCGACGATTCCCTCCAATTCCAAGCGTTCGACGTCGGTCACCAAGGGCATGGCTGAGATGTTTACTAGCTGCCCAATTATTTTGGAGTAACAGTAATGAGCAAATGTCGAGCAAGAGAATCCGTAAATCTCATGCGCTCGCGGAAAGAGAGGATGACCAGTCGGGAGGGGATCCCCCATCCAGTAGCAGCTTCGTATGTTCTGTCGCTGAAAGATCGACGGGTCTATTTCGTAGTACGCTCTGGCCTCGTCGATGATGTCGTCTCGGGTCAGATCGTCCATTCCGGGATAGGACCCGCAAGCATCGACCCTTACGTCCTCTTCCGTCACGCCGCCCGACCAGACATCTCTGCTGATATGACTCCCCATGTGAATGACCATCGCGGCCTGATGGAGGTAGAAATCTTCAACCGTCCTCTCAGCAATTCCGGTGTGGGCCATCCAGCGTGGCTTCCACTTTCCCCCTTCAAGCTCCGCGACTTGAAACACCATATCGCCCCGGCGCACTACGCCGTTTCGGCCGGGTACGAGAAAGACCACCAACGGCATGCTAGCGATTCTCCAAAGAGGCGATACGGGATATCCCAAGTCGCGTTATTCTCGGTCCCTCGCGAACATGCGGACTAGAGTATTTTGCAGTTTCGGAGTCAGATCCGGCACGACGACTTCGATGAGAAATCTCTTGAACGCGAGGGTCTGCTTCGCGTTGGTCATTGACTTCAAGACATCTACGTACCATCTGAATCGGCTCTCGACCGGGGCGAAGTCGAGAGGCCTTCGAGTAAATTGGTAGAGGACCTGCATTCTGAGAGGGTGGTCGTTGAGGGCAGAGAAGAGCGAATCCAAGTCCGCACCGGTGCGACCCAACAATTCCGCCAGACGCCCCATGATTCCGGGCCTGTTGCCGATGTCTCCCGTGGACCTGTTCTCGACGTAGCATGCCCATATCCGAGCAAGCGACGCCCCGAGTGGACCTTGCGACAGGGTGGCCTGATCGAACTTACGTGCGGCGAGACTAACGGACTCTAGGATCGGGGTCAGTTCCAAATCCCCGACGCTCACTAGTTCCGTTGCCAGAGCTCCGACCACCTCGGCCGGTGAGATCTCGACCAACGTGCGAAACACCTCCACTGCGAATCTCTCTCGCCACCGTTGAGCCGGCTGGAAGCCGTTCGACTCGCGGTAGAGCCGAACGATATTACCCGCAATTGCCCCCACATCTGAACTACGCGCCACTTGCTGCAAGCGGGCAAGGGGCATGGCGAAGAGGTGATACTCCCGAATTGGTTGCGAGAGATACCTGTTAATCAAGCGCGATGCGGACCAGTGACTATATCGCGCAAGAATTTCGATGGCGGCGATTCGGTTGTGATCGCCTATCGCTCTACCGGCAAGGAGGCCAGAACTAGCCCGGTAGGCAAGCAAGCCCAGCATCGAGTCTTGGGCGGTCCCTTGGTCGTCAAACCAGCGGGTGACCCTGGCTCCCACCTCGGGAAGAGATTCGACGTCGCAGGTGAGGAGTTCTCCTAGCGGACCGAAAGAATGTCGGGTCACTCGGGATAAGCCGGTTTCATCTTCGGACATTGAGCGCCTGGGTTGCACCCAATCGCGTTCTTCTCGGCGAACCCAAGGCGACTCGGCTGCTCTGCGGAACTTGTAGATGGTGCTCATTGACGGTCGCCCGATTCGTCGCGATCTGAGCGGACAACGAGAACGCGGACATTCTGAGTTTCGCCTCCCCTGGCGAGGGTCGCGTTTTTCCGCAACGCTCGATCCACCTGGTCCTTGAGATCTTTCAGGCTTGCGGGGTCTAGTGCGAACGACTCGGTCCGAGCCCTTCCTCCTTCGTTGAACCGGAGAACTAAGGTGTTCGTCAGGATGTTGGCATTTACTCGTTCGGCTTCTTCGTCAAACAGCGGGCGGAGATCGGAATAGAGCTTGATGCCGAAGACCCGATTTCCCCTCGCGTCGAGCAGGCCTTCGGCCTTTCCTTCGAGTTTCATGGTGTCGGAATCGAGCAACTCGGAGATTGCCGCCTCGCATTCGGTCCAACGAATCGCTTCTTCGTTGTCCAAGGCTTTCGGTTCTCTACCTGAAGTAGACACCAGCTCGATCGCCCTGCTCAGTTCCGAGACCATTTCGTCCGCAGAGATGCTGTGCCTGTACATGGTGTGGCGGATGGGGAAAATGACGTCTCTCAAGATTGTTTCAACGTCTTCGGAAAGGTCGATATCCCCCATCGCTTGACTGGCAGAAACGGCGCGAAGGCTGACCGGGTCTAAGCTTGGTCCCGTTTCGCGGAGAGCGTCCGTAAGCCGCCGTAGTCGACCGGGACCGAATGCAATCAGCCGCTTGAAGGCGGGTAAGGCCTCGTCAGGTATCTGGACGGATAATGACTTTGACATGCAATCCCGTCGAGAACGCTCCTCGGAGGTTCGTAGTAAGGCGCCCTCTTTTTGAAGGGAGGGATGAAATTAGCGAGGTCTATTATCCCTTTAAGATGGGCCCTTCCATCCTGCGTAACCTGCCTAAAGTCACCAAGTCCCCCTAAACCTCCAAACTACGGTGCATTATACCCTATGAATAAGGGTAGCGGGACGGCGGCAAGCCGACAAGACGGCAGACAGAGAACAGCTCAGATGGTTCACGTCAATGGGGAGCTGGAGAAAGTAGGTCGGATGGAACCCGCTCTCACCAAGCGGACAATTCGGAAGCGGACAATTCGGTGTCAGTCGTTTATGCCGCCTTGCGGCACCCGGAATGATGAAAATGGAGTTGGGCTTTGGTAGCCTATGGTTGGAGGCGGGTGTCGGGTAGGAGGCCGATGATCAGTGGAGCCGCGAGCCCGCGTGTCAGTCTGGCCCGGACGTCGCCGCGTACCCGGTATTGTTGCCCCCGACTCTTGGGGAGCACGTGGAGCAGAATGTCTCCCTCGCGACGTCCTCCGACGCTCGTCTCCGGCGACCAGTCCGTG
>JBAUOX010001063.1:0-4617 GCA_049579985.1 Isosphaeraceae bacterium
TAGTATGTGCAAGGATGCGAAACTTTCTTGCCGGGGTAATATGACACTGCCCGGCGAGCAGGACCCGGTTGGCCTGATCCTGTGCAGCGACAAGAACAACGCGGTGGTCAAATATGCCACGGGCGGAATCAGAACCCAGGTGTTCGCCTCCAAGTATCTGACGGCGTTGCCGGACGAGGAGACGTTGCGGCGGGAAATCCTGGCGACCCAGCGTGCGTTGGAGCATCACGCCGCCGCGAAGAAAGGTAAGTCATGACCAAGCTCCCCTGGAAACCCTGGCGTCAGGTCGTCCAGCTTCGCCCGGACCTGCTTTCGGGCGATCTGCCGATGGCTCAATTCGCCGCCGACCTGTACGACGTCGTGATGGACCGTGGCACGTCGGTCTATCGCATACCCTACGAGTTCTTCGCCCTCACGTATCCCACGTACAACCTTCGCGAGCTTGCGAAGGACGTGGTTCACCGCCTGGCGGGCAAGAGCGACAAGGCGATCCGCCAGCTCGAGCTGACCTACGGCGGCGGCAAGACCCACACGGAGATCACTCTATTTCATCTGGTCCGAGACCCCGCCTCGCTGCCCGATCTCCCCGCTGTTCACGAGTTCCGCCAGCACATCGGCATGACGCCACCTCGGACGCGGGTTGTCACCATGCCGTTCGACAAGTTCGATGTCGAGAAAGGAATGGAGGTCCCCGGCCCGGACGGCGAGAAACGCTGGCTCCGCAACCCGTGGAGCGTGCTGGCGTACCAGATCGCCGGATCGGACGGGCTTCGGCTCCTTCACGCTGAGGGGAAGGATGCAGAGCGTGAGACCGCACCCGCGGAGAACCTGCTGAGCGAGCTGCTGGCAATCCCCGCCAAGGAGAACCTCGCCACCCTGATCCTCATTGATGAAGTGCTGATGTACGCCAGGGGCAAGATCGGTCACGACGCCATCTGGCGGGAGCGGCTGGTGGATTTCTTCCAGTATCTCACCCAGGCTGCGACCAAGGAGAAGACCTGCGCCATCGTCGCCTCGCTCCTGGCGACGGAGCCCAAGTATCATGACACGCTCGGCAAGACCATCGCTCTGGAGCTTTCAACCATCCTCCGTCGTGAGCGTGAGGAAGGCATTCAGCCGGTCGTCAAAGAGGATGTTGCCGAAGTGCTACGGCGACGGTTCTTTGTGCCGGATTCCATCCGCAATGTCCAGGCGTTTCTCCCAGATGTCGTCGCTGCCCTTCAGGGGATTAACGCACTGGACGATCCGACGAAGAAGGAAGGAAGCGCCGCCGAACAGCGCTACCTGGCGAGCTACCCCTTCCACCCGGATCTGACCGAGGTTCTCTATACCAAGTGGACGCAACTGGAGGGATTCCAGCGGACCCGTGGTGTCCTGCGGACCTTCGCCCTGGCTTTGCGGGACGCCGCCAAGTGGGACCAATCGCCCCTGGTCGGTCCCAATGTCTTTCTGACCGAACCGGGAAAGCCGGGCGTCTCGGCGGCGGCGCGGGAAGTGTCGGATGTCGCTAGCAAGGAGGAGTACGAGGGTAAGCGGCAGGAGTGGGACAAGATCTTGGAGGGGGAGCTAGCCAAGGCCAGGGCCATCCAGGACGAAATGTCGGGTCTGAACTTCCGCGAGGTCGAGCAAGCCGTCTTGGCCACCTTCCTGCATTCGCAGCCGGTGGGGCATCGGGCATCATTGCGGGATGTAATCCTTCTCGTCAGCCCCACCCGGCCCGACAAGATTCAGCTCCAAAAGGCACTGCTACGCTGGTCCGACGACTCTCACTTCCTGGATGATCAGTTCACAAGCGAAGCAAAGCCCAAGCCGGACGGCAAGCGCGAGGTCCCAAAATTGTGGCGGTTGGGATCGAAGCCGAACCTCAAGCAGATGCACAGCGATGCTTGCGACCGCATCCAGGCCGAGCTCGTCGAGGCAAAGCTGCTCAAGATTATCGAGGGGATCAAGAGCCTGACGGCGGGCGCATCGGGAGCGGGCTACAAGGTCAAGGTTCACATGCTGCCGGAGAAGCCCAACGACGTGGGCGACGATGGGGAATTCCACTTTGCCGTTTTGGGACCGAAAGCGGCGTCGAGTTCGGGGAATCCCAGTGCCGAGGCTCGGCGATACCTGGATGAGACCACGGCAGCGGACCGCCCCCGTGTCCATCGCAACGCCGTCGTCCTGGCCGTTCCGTCAGCAGACGGGCTACAGCTTGCCCGGGACCGAATCAAGGATTACCTCGCGTGGGAAGCGGTTCAGTCGCAGTTGAAGGAACAGAAGGTCGATGACCCGATCCGCCTGGAGACCTTGATCCTCAGTGTGGACACCGCCAAGAAGGAGATGCCCAAGGCGGTCCAGCAGGCGTATAACATCGTTGTGACGGTCTCCGAAGCAAACGAGGTCCAGGCATTCAAGCTCAACATTGATCCGTCACGCTCCCTGTTCGACCAGGTACGCGAGGACGCGAGGTCTCGTATCCAGGAGACGGCGATCAGCTTCGAGGCACTGCTGCCTGAAGGGCCCTATGACCTGTGGCGGTCGGGTGAGACCTCACGCCGGGTGAAGGACCTGGTCGGAGCCTTCGCCCAGTTCCCACAATTGCCGAAGATGCTCAACCGCCAGGCGATCCTGGACACCATCCTTCAGGGGTGCCGTGAGGGGCAATTCGTCTTGAGGATGGTACGCCCGGATAAGTCATTCCGCACGATCTGGCGACAGGTTCCGACTGACGAGGATCTGAAGAACCCTGGATTGGAAGTCGTCCTTCCCGAGCACGCTGAGCTGTCGCACATCGACCCTTCTTTGATCCCGCCCAAAGTCCTTCCGGGACTATGGCAGAGTGATGAAACCACCGTCGCCGACCTCAAAGCGTACTTCGCGGGAGGGCGGGTGGTGAAGTTGCCGCGCGAAGGCTACGAGGAGCCCGTCACCATCCCGAAGGCAGCAGGTCAGGTTGTCGAACAAGCGGTCCACGATGCCGTCCAAGCGGGAATGCTCTGGCTGACCATCGGTCCAACGAGCCTCTTGTCCGAGGAGATCCCGCCAGGGATCTTGTCGGACGCTGCAACGCTCCAGGCACCGCCGCCGGCAATCTCGCCGAACAAGATCTTACCCGACGAACTCGCAGGGGCGTGGACAGAGGAGACGACCACGGCACGAGCGGTCGCCGACGCTCTCTCCGACCAAGGCAAGAAAACCCTGCCGTGGGTCACTGTCCGAAACGCGATCGATGCGGCGATCCATGCACGACTGGCGGAGCGGACACCGGATTCGGGTCCTTGGGTCTGCGATATCAGCGGTGCGAGCCAGGTGAAACTCAAACTGCCGGGGAAGACCCCGCCCCCTCCACCGCCCCCTCCACCACCGCCCCCTCCGGGCGTTCACGTCGCCATCGCTTATCTCAAGCCAGACCAGATCCAGGACCTTGCCGACCAGATCGGTGAGATCGGCACAACGGCGGTGGGACACGACTTGAAGGTTCAGGTACGGATCGAGCTGGGTGGGAAGACCCCGGTCCCAAAGGATCTCATCACCAAGATCAACGGGCTTCTGCACGATGTGTCCAGGGAGCTGCAGTTCGAGAACTGACCGTGATGGTTCTCCTGGACGCGATTCTTGAAAAAGCCTATAGATAGTGCAAAGGAGCTCTCGTCGAGACGTTGCAGGAAGCAATCCTCGGTCAGGACCAGGAAAGGAATCCGAGAATGAGATGCTCTCGAGGTCTCGTGTTGGAAACGCTGGAGGGAAAGGTCCTGCCGGCCGCGATTGCGACCCCCATCGCGCCGGTTTCTCCACCCATCGTCGCCCCTGTGAGCCAGGGCCTGGTCGTGAAGTTGTCCACCGACCACGAGGTCTACCGACGGGGCCAGCCGGTGGTGATCACATTGACGGAGACGAACACCAGTCAGCACGACATCACCGTGGAGTCAGGGCCCAGCCTCGGCGGCTTTTTCGTGACCCACAACGGCCGCGGGGTCTGGGCCTCGAACGCGGGAGTTCAGCCCATGTTTATCCTCATCAGGACGATCGCGCCGGGCCAGTCGATCACGCAGTCGGCAACCTGGAACGGTCAATCGAACATCGGGCCTGCCCGGACGGCGACCGGGCATCTCGTTGTCGGCAGTCAGGTCGAAGGCGTCCAGCCAGTCAATATCCAGATCCGACAGCGCTGATCGGCCTTCTCAGAGGGGCATTCGCTTCATGATCCAGACCGTCTACAGCTTGCGATGTCGCGTCGTCTTGCGAACGGTCGCCAAGTAGAGACCTGAGGCTGATCGACAGGCTGTAACTCGTCACGGGAGGACTGGTTGCCGGCCTGACCTTGAGGTGGAAGGCCGTCCCCGCCCGGGCATGGGAAACGTTCACGTAACGATCTACACGGGTTGAAACCCGGTAGCTTTCCTTTTCAGGTTCACGCTGGGCCAGACTGGCCCGCATGCTGAGGCGCCGTTACGGACGCCCTGCCAGGGGGTTTCCCCCTCGGCTCAATGCCATCCCTTTCGAATGCCTGTACGAAGCGCCTCGCGGCGTGTTCGCGTCGCCCGAAACACTGTTGCTCCCTTGCGGGAGTGCCCTTGGGCGTTTGAGCTTTGATCATGGTTACTGTCGGGCCCCCAGCAGGGGTGGGCGGGA
>JBAUOX010001064.1:0-3429 GCA_049579985.1 Isosphaeraceae bacterium
CCGGCGTGCCGCTTCCGCTGGGCGCCGGCGTTCAGAGCGCCGTCCTGGCTCCAGAGCTGTGACTTCATTTCAGGGGCGACGAAGGTCGGTGCGGACCAGAAGAGGCGATCATCCACGAGGTCCAGCGGCGGTGCGGCCTGGGCGGCCGAGAACTCGGGCTCGCGCCGCCAGTGCGAGCAGCCGGCGATCGGTACCCGCACCTTGTCCTTGCGCAAGGCATCGACCATCTCCTTGTAATGGGCCGTCTCCACCGATTGCCAAAACCGACGGCCTGTCCCATTGGTGTTCGTGCCCTTCTGCGCCAGCGTCCGCAGGGCCTGGGCGTACTCGCCGGGCAGGGCGTCGTCGGGGTGATCGATCAGATCGAAGAGCGAAACCTCGCCCAGCAGCGTGACCCAGACAAGTGCCGGATCGTCTTTCAGAGCGAGGTTCGTTTCCGAATTGACCCGGTTCAGGAGCGACCGGGCCGATTGCAGGCCCAGCTTCGTGATCGTGGGATCGAACAGGGCCGCGGGACCGCCGCCCGCGGGCAGCAGCCCGGCGAGGGCCACACCGTCCTGGTCGCGAAACCGGCGGTTGCTTTGCAGCTCGAGCGCCACGTGAATTCCCCGCGCCTTGAGCGCTGCGACCAGGTGGTCGAGCTTCTCGAGGGCCAAGGGGTCGAAGGCCTTGGTGTCGTCGCGGGTGTCGTCGAAGAGGCTGCGGTCGGGCCCGATGGGCGTGTCGAGATCGCCCAGCCGGACGAGGTTGATGCCCGAGCGGGCCAGCCGGTCGGCCAGCTCGTCGGCCTTGTCGGGCTCGAGGAATGCCGTGGGCGCGATCAGGCTGACCCCATGGAACCGAGCCCTGCCCCCCTTGTCGAAGCTGAGCCGGCCGTCTTTGGCCGTGACAAAGCCCTGCCTGCCTGCCGGCGCCGGCACCAGGAACGAGAAGTCGAGGGCCGAATTCGCGGCGATCGGTGGCGAGGGCGGGACCTTCAGCCAGTCATCGGTATCTTCGTCGGCGTGGAACGGCGCCCACGCGGCCACATCGGGGTTGGGCGCCGCGGTGATCGCCACGTCGTCGATCTGGATCCTGCCGAGGGTGTCGCTTTTCTCGAGCTGGATGACGGCGCGCGTCGCCCCGGGCGGCACGCGGACCTCGTTCACCTCTTTCCGCCATTCGAAGCTGCCGGCCCACTCAAACGCCAGGACCCCGGCCTCGGACCCCGCGACCGGCCGGCCGAAATTGTCGAGAAAGAAGAACAGCGCGCCGGCTCCTCCCCCACCCCGCAAGCCTTGGCCGCGAGCAAACACCGTGATCGCCAGCGAGCCCAGACCGTCGACCGGCAGGGACAGGCCCGTCAGCACACGCGAGCCCGACCGCGCCAGCTCGATCGCCGCTTGAGATCCGTGGCCAGGGAATACTCGCTGCGCCTCGTTGTTGACGATCCAGTAGGCGGGCGCCGGGTCGCCCAGCTCGAAATCGCCGTTGACGATCAGGTTCGTGGTGGGCGATTCGCCCAAGGGGACCAGGTCAATCGTCAGGCCATCAATATCGAGGATGCCCTTGGCCCCCATCAGGCCGACCGACATGATGGCGTCCCGCGTGCCGGGTGGGACCGCGATTCGCTTGACCACGCGGGTCCAGCGCGAATCGACGGTGTGGGTCCAGGGGCCGAACGTCCCTCGAGAGAGATGCCTTAGCGAGTCGCCCAGGAAGTCGATCAACAGGCTCGGCTCTTCGCCGGCGCGTTCACCGTACTGGATGTTGTCGAGCTTGATCCAGAGCCCCAGGATGATGGCCTCGGTCTTGCGGCCGTCCACCCCGAACGCCCGGCTCAGACGTGCCGGCCGGCCCCGCTGGGTGCACGCGAACCGGACGTAGTGGGGCCCGACGATGCCTCCTTTGGCTTCCCAGATCGCCTCGCGGGCGTTGTACCAGCCATCGGGAATGCCGTCCTTGTTGGCGTCTTGCTCCAGATCGTCGACCGCCGGCGGCCCGGGCCGCTCGATCTCGGGTTCCTGGGCCATAGCCGGCGACGCCAGGAACGCCAGCGCCAGGAGAAGAAAGGTGGCGGCGTTTTTCATTCGTCGGAACTCCTGGGCTTGGTGGCGTCGCCCCTGTGCTTGCGCCGGGGTTGATCCTGATCGGCAGCCGGAGCCGGAGCCGGAGCGGCCTCGGCCTTCTCCCCGAGTGCCTTGCCGGTCATCGGCACGAAAAGTGTGGGCTTGAGCTCCTTGTCGATCAGCTTGCCGTCCTGTTTGATGACCAGGTGGATGCTTTGCGTGAACCGGTCGCCCAGCGGAATGACCATCCGGCCACCCTCCTTGAGCTGATCCAGCAGCGGCTTGGGAATCCGATGCGGAGCGCAGGTGACGATGATCGCGTCGAAGGGAGCCGCGTCCGGCCAGCCCTCGTAGCCGTCGCCGACCCGGGTGTGAATATTGGTATAGCCAAGCTCCTTGTGCACGGCCGTCGCCCGCTCCGAGAGCGGGGCGTGGATCTCGACCGAATACACATTCTTGACCAGGCGTGAAAGGATCGCCGCCTGGAAACCCGATCCTGTGCCGACCTCGTAGACCTTGTCGGTGGGCTGGGGATCGAGCACCTCGGTCATGAAGGCGACGTCGTATGGCGGCGTGATCGTTTGCCCTTCACCGATCGGGATCGATTCGTCGTCGTACGGCTGCCGCCGGGTATTGGGCGGCAGGAACTTGTGCCGCGGCACCGTGCGGAACGCGTCGAGCACCCGGGGGTTCTTGATCCCCCGCTCGACCAGGTGCCGCTGCACCATCCGGTTCCGGGCTGCCGCAGTGGGATCGGCGGCCTCGGCCGTTTTCTGATCCTGGGCCCAAACCCATCCCGCGGACGCCAACGCCATCGCCACCAAAACGATCAGCGCCAGACTGTACCTTATCATTGATCTGCCCCTCGTGATACTTCTCGGCCCCTTGATCCCGTCACATCATAACCCGCCGCGATGAGTTTCCCATCCCGTAGAGCTGGATTCATCCCACGGGGGTGGAACGCTCCACGCCCCACGCCCCACGCCTCCCGATCGTTGGGGTCCGCCGTCGATGCCGCCCGCCGAGCTGGGCATCCATGGCCTGAACAGATGGACCGTAAAATGTTGAGAAATGTTGAGAAACACGAAGTTCAAACAGACAAAACGCCCCGGGCGAGACAGTAAGTGTTGGCAGCGCCTTGACCGCCCCACGCCTCACCCCTCACGCTCCGCGCCGCCGTCCGCCACAACCAGCGGGGTCAGGCTGTGAGGAGCCCCCCCGCTGGCTACTGCCCGACACCAACCGCCGACTTGTCAAAGAGCGAACGGGGTCCGATCTCGACGAGCGCCCCGTCTATTTCAGTATGTCACCAAACCGGTCGATTGCTGCGGAGAAATCGATTTGTTTCTTCCCCACTCGCTGCCGCACAACCGTTGACCAT
>JBAUOX010001065.1:0-3185 GCA_049579985.1 Isosphaeraceae bacterium
GTCGTCGAACTCGACCCAGGTCAGGGGGCCGATGAGCAGGTCGTCAGTTCGGTCGTTGAGCGTTCCGCGGTCATCGCGGATCATGACGTTGCGCTCGAGCCGGGCATGCTTGACGACGATCGGCTCAGCATCGGGCTTGGCGTTGAACGAAAGAGGCTGATTGAGGTCGATGATTGCTTCGTCGGCGGTCACCGTCTTGGTGCTGCTCCCGTCCTTGGCGCGCGAGATGATCGCCGCCGGCCTGAGCTTGATTCGCTTACCGTCATAGCGGACCCCGTCCTCCTCGATGACCCGGTCATCGTGCTGCGAGTACATCCAGAATCCGCGCTCACTATTGTAATAACGTAATTGCAGGTTGTCGTCGGCCGTCCAGTGCTTCGGGCCGAACGACTCGCTGGCGTGGAGGATGGCCTCCTGCTTGGACTTGGAATCTTTGACGATGAAGGGGATGTCATCGACCTTGCGAGCGGCGGTCAGGTGCGACATGACCACCGTGAAAGCGCGCACGTAGCCCAGGTAGCACCCCGCCAGGAGGGTGAGCATCGTCACCAGCTTGAGGAGCTTTCTGAGCAAAAGACTGCTTCCGTAACGTTGCCAGCCGTCATTTCGGATCAAGGATCGATCAGCACGTCACCGAATTCTCGGCAGTCAGGTCCGGGGACCACCCCGGCGTCGGAGCGGGTCATACTGCTGGCCCTGTGTGGGTTTCGCAAAGGCCGTGCCAGAGCCCCTGCAACTTGAGAATGACCTCGACGACCTCGCGAACCGCGCCCCGTCCGCCCGTGGCGGTGGTGACGAGGTGAACCGAATCACGGACCTCGACGACGGCATCCGCGGGACAGGCCGCCAGGCCAACCACGCGAAGCACGGGCAGGTCGACCAGGTCGTCGCCCACGAAACAAACCTGGCGCGGCTCCAGGCCAAGCTCGGCCAGCAGGGCCCGCAGCGGCTCCCCCTTCTCGGCCAACCCCTGGGCCACGTGGGCAATCTTGAGCTCGGCGGCTCGCCGATCCACAACCTCGGCCCACCGGCCCGAGAGGATGGCCGAGCACTTGCCCGCGCGGTGCCAGAGCACGTACGCCAGGCCATCCCTGACGTGAAAATGCTTCGATTCCACACCCCGGTCGTCGACCACGATGACACCATCGGTCAAGACGCCGTCGACATCGACAGCCAAGAGCTCGATCGCCGCGCACCGGGCGGCCAGATCGGCCGATGACGGTTGGCCCATGCGCATCACTCCTCAAGCTCGGCCGGGACCAGGCCGATCAGGTCGGTCACGTCGACCAGGCCCACGAGACGATTTCCGCGATCCACGACCGGCAACTCGCTGATCTTGTACGTCTTCAAGAGCTCGACGGCATCGCTGAGCAAGGCCCCGACCCGGACCCGTTTCGGGTCGATGGTCATGATCTCGCCGATCTGGCGGTCCAGCTCAGCCTCCCGGCGCTTCTCGAACAGTCGCGCCAGGTCGCTGTCGGTGAAAATACCCAGCAAGTGGGTGTCGGCGTCCTCGATCAGGATCGCGCCCGAGCGCCGGCGCGGGCCGGCCAGCCGCACGAAGATCTCGCGGACCGTCTCCTCGACGTGGGCCCGGCGGAGCTGCCGGCCGGTGCGCATCACGTCCTCGACCCGGGTCAGCTTCCGGCCCAGACTGCCGCCGGGATGGTAGAGCGCGAAATCCTCGGGCGAAAAGTCGCGCATCCGGCTCACCAGCAGGGCCAGCGCATCGCCCACGGCCATGAGCGCCGTCGTGCTTGCGGAGGGGGCTAGACCCAGCGGACAGGCCTCCTCGATCGGCCCCAGCGCGATGCACAGATCGGCCGCCCGGCCCAGCGAGCTGGTCGCGCGCTCGGTGATCGCGATCAGGCGGGCGCTCAGCCGCCTGAAGGCCGGCACCAGCCGCAAGACCTCCTCGGTCTCACCGCTTTGCGACAGCGCGATCACCACGTCGTCCGCCCGGATCCGCCCCAGGTCGCCGTGGATCGCCTCGCCCGGATGCAGCGGGAAGGCCCTGGTGCCCGTCGAAGCCAGCGTCGCGGCCAGCTTCTGGCCGACCAGCCCCGCCTTGCCCATCCCGGTAACGATCACGCTGCCGGCGCAGCGATAGATGAGGTCCGCCGCCTGGGCGATCGCCGGCCCCAATCGCTCGCGCACCCGCCCGAGCGCTTCAGCCTCGATTCGTAAGACTTCACGCGCGAAGGCAACGCCCTCGACCTCGGTTTCCAACGACAGGGACGCATCCGTGATCATCGCCATCGTGGGCCTCCCTGCCCCGTAAGGCAAACGGTCCCAACCGGCATCATCGGCCAGAGCCAAACTCGCCGGCGCCGGAACCATAGCCCATCCCCGCTGACCCGTCAACGTAAAGCTCGCCGATTCACGAACTCCCACCACCGAGCCCAGACTGTTCACTCTATCGGCAACTCGAGTCCCTGAGTTTGGAGATATTGAGAAATCTGTGGTGAAAGCGGTGAATCGTTAAAGCGGCAAGACTTGTCAAGATACTCGCGATCTGCCGATTCTCTAGGTTCTGACGGCGTTACTGAACGTCCATGAGCTTGTGATGCGGAAGTCCTCTTCCTCCCTGCTCGCAAGTTCACGAGGCGGTCGGCGGCGGCGTTCATCCCGAGGCTCCTGGCCACGGCATCGCCCCCGACGCGTCCGACCAGGGCCACGAAGGCCGGTCGCGAGGGGAACGTCGCAATGAAGTATTATCCCATGCACATACATGTCGTCCATTCCTGAACGGCGGACCACCGATCGCGATTCCAAGCTCGACGCGGCACTTGGTCAGGACACCCGCAGGACCTTCGCTCCCCGGATCTCACCTCGCTTCAGCTCGATCAAGGCCCGGTTCGCCTCCGCCAGCTCGTATTCCTGGACTTCGGGCTTGAGAGGGATCTCGGACGCCAGGAGAAGGAACTCGCGCACGTCGGACCGGGTGACGTTGGCGACGCTCTTGATCTCCTTCTCCAGCCAGAGTTGAGCGGGGTAGTCGAGCGCCATCAGGGCGTTCTTGTCGACGTCCTCCTTGCGGATCGCGTTGATGACCAGACGCCCGCCCCGCTCCAGGTTTTCGAGCGCCTCGACGACCGGCGTCCAGGCCGGGGTCGTGTCGATGATCGCGTTCAAACGCCGCGGGGCCCGCTCGGTCGTCTCGCCGGCCCAGGCCGCGCCAAGTT
>JBAUOX010001066.1:0-13274 GCA_049579985.1 Isosphaeraceae bacterium
CGGCGCGGCGGGTAGATGATCGGCGTGTTACCGGCCATCGCCTCGCAGACGGTCCCGTAACCGGCCTTGGCTACCAGGGCGTCGGTCGAGGCGATCAGGTCGCTGCCGTGCCATTCGGAAGGGCTCACCAAGTGGAGGTTCTTCAAGGGACCGGCCGGCGCGGAGTGATATCCAACAAAGTGAACGCCCTTGGCCGCGTAGGCCTCCAACCGCCCCCAATCAAGGTCATTCTGGCCGTACCTGCCCACGTAGAAATAGATCAGCTTATCTTGCGAGCTCAAGCCCAGTAGGCTGCGAAGCTCCTTGCGTCGGTCGCGGCCGGGGTTGGCGACCATGCCGACGTTGACCTGACCAGGCAGCCAGGCCATCCGCAGGGCAGGCTCGGCCCGGAAGACGGTCGTGGCCTGGCGATAAGCGCGGCGGAGTTCGGCGACCAGACGCTTGGCGTGGTCCCCCGCGACGCGGGCATAGGGTGCATAGATGTCGGCCCATGTGAAGTTCGCCAGCAAGAGCCCCGGAATACCGGCGCGGCGGGCCGCGACCAGGGGGACGGCCGGGGCATCGCACAGCAGGGCCGCGACGCGCTCGTCGCGCAGCCATCGCGCCTCTTCGTCGACCCGGGCCATGGCCTCGGCATGCACCCGGGCGGCCAGTTCCAGGGTCGCCGGGCCATCGGTTGCCGTGCTGTCTCCCGGCGGATTGACCGCGCCGGCGTCCGAGACGTGTCCGGTCAACTCCGCGGGACGAGTCAACCGCTCCCGCCAGTGGGGGAACAGGTTGGGGTGCGAGCGAATGACGACCGGCAAGTCTGCTGGAACGTGGTTGATCACCGCGACGGTGCGGTTGAGATGGCCAAAGCCATGGCTGGTGACGTAAAAGGCGAGCTTCGCGCCCCGCGAGCGTGCGTCAGGGTCGTGGTTCCTCACGATTTCGACATCCTCGCACCCGTACGTCATCCCCGCGAGCTCCGGCGTCTCTTCGATAAAGATAAGCCGGGCCGCACCCAAGGGAAGCGAGCATAACCGATCATCGAGCCGCGCAACAAGACCGGGACAAACTCACGCGGCGGCCCTGGGCCCGGCGGTAGGCCGGGAGGCGGGCAGGTTCGTCCAGAAAATGCCGCCGAGCGTCAAGAGGCCGCCAAGGATCAGGGTCGGTGTCAAGACCTCGTGAAAGAACCAGACCCCCCAGACGACCGTCAGCACGGGTGCCGCGTTGCTGAAGGTGGCGACCTGGCTGGCGTCGAGCCGGCGGAGCGAAAGGTTTTGCAGGGCCAGATTGAGCGGGGTGACCAGCAGCGCGAGGATCGCCAGGCTGATCCAGGCAGAGGATGAAGCTCGAGCAAGCATGGGCAGCCAGCCGGGTAGCGTGATCAGGGCGATCGGCAGCTCGAGCAGACAGCCGACGAGGAAGGTCCCCGCCAGAACCGGCAGCGCCCCGTACCGGGCCACGAGCGGCTTGCTCAGCGTCAGATAGGCGCCCCAGGACACGACGGCCCCGATCAGGAGCAGGTCGGCCAGCATGATGGAGCGCGATTCCGCGGGCGAGCCGCCGCTTCCTTCCCAGATGTTGCCGAGCCCGATCACGGCCACCCCGGCGATGCTGGCCAGGACGCCCCAGAGCCGCCCAAGATCGAGCGCCTCATGCCCGAGCACCCACGCCAAGATCCAGACGACCAGCGGGCAGACGGCGTAAAAAAGGCCCACGTGAGAGTTGAGCCCGAGCCGGGCCGCGTTGAGGAAAAAGCTCTGGTTGATCGGCACGCAAAAGGCAGCAACCAGGACCAGCCGGCGGGCGTCCTCGCGCAGGAGACGCCACAGGGCGCCTCGATCCGAGAGAAAGGGAATCAAACACAGCGTGGCAAAACTGAATCGCAGCAGTGGCAAGATACCGACTGGAAGTTCTCTGACGGCGACCATGGCGAACGGCGAGGTGGTCGAACCGAAGAGGACCATCAGCGACAGGTAGATGTAGCCGCGCAGATCGGGCCGGTGCGGGCCCACCGAAGCCTCGCGGCGTCGTTCCTCCCGGTGCGCCTTGGCTCCCTGTTCGATCCATGTCTCCTCAAGCAGAGTCGGCCTCTCTCCGCCAGCCCGCTTGGGCCCCGCCACCGCGACACCCATGAGTTTTCCCAGCTCTTCTCCAATTCCGACGTCGGTTCTCCAAATCTTCCAGCACGATCATGCAAGTCCCAATGGTTTATTTTGAGGGTTTTGGCAAGCCGACCCTTTCGAGAGATCGGCCAAAGTCGATCCGGCTTGTCGATCTCGGACGTCCAACGGGCCCTTGAGGTTCGCGAAGGCGTCGTCAATCACGCGACGCCCGGCCAGACTGGGCTGGCACGCGTTCGAAAGCAAAAAGGGCGGGTCGTTCGTCGTCCCACCCCTGCTCGGATATACCATGATAGATACGATCGATCAGGAGCCGCAAGAGCGAACCTGATCCGACCCGACCACCGAGGTCAGAACCGCGCCTGAGCCACCGGCCAGGAATCGGCGCGATGGTCGTGGGACCGCTGGAAGGCCCGTTCCCGTTCCAACCGGGTCTGCTCGAAGAGGCCGCGGTAAAGCTGCTCCTCGGCGTCGTTGAAGGTCTTGCCCCGCCGCCCCATCACGATCCGGGCGGTGGCGAACATCTGATCGAGCGAAAACCCCGACCCGACCCGGCCATACAGAACGGCGGTGAACGAGGGAACATGCTTGGGCAGGAGCAGACCGGCGGGAAGGACGTTGCACATGACACCGATGGCCGTGCCGGTGTTGAGCATCGACCCCATCCCGGTTCGCGTATGATCGCCGATAAAGCAGCCGACCTTGGCCTGCCCGGTCGGCACCGGATCTCCCTGAAGCGGCACAAACACCTCGCCGTAATCGTTCCGCAGATCGCTGTTGGAAGTGATTGCGCCCAGGTTGACCCACTCGCCGATGTAGGCGTGCCCCAGAAAGCCCTCGTGATACTTGTTGGAGAAGCCGTGCACGATCGTGGCCTCGACCTCGCCGCCGATCCGGCAGTTGGGGCCGATCGAGACCGAGCCCCGGATGTTGGCCCGGAAAAGTTGGGTCTCGGGCCCGATGTAACAGGGGCCCTCCACGCGCGTGAATGGCTGGACCCAGACGTTGGGAGCGACAATAATGGGTCCGGTCGTTGTGTCGAAGACGGTGTACGGGTCGATGCGCGCGGTCTCATGCACGCGCAGCAGGTTGGAAGGCCCCACAAGGGCCAGGGTTGACAGTTGCCGGTTGGTCACGCCGTTGCGCCGGGCCTCCTGAAAATCGCGCTCGATATAGGCTCCGTTGCGGGCCACCAGATCCCAGGGGCGGAAGATCCATTCGCCGCCCATGTCGATACCTGAGTGCCTGGAAGCGATCTTGTCGAACCAGGAATCGATTCCGTGCGGATCGAGGGACACGGCATCTTCGGGACCGACCAAGGCGCAGGCTGGTTGCCCATCACAGAGCCCCACCCAGGGGCTATGAGAATCCGGGGGTTCAAACCCCGAAGGAGGTACCCACCGAGCGTTTGCCACGATCACCGGCCCCCTGGCAAGCCAGTCGCGATCGTTGACAACCATGTGAGGATCGCGCTGACGCTGAACCGCAACCAGGTGCGAGCGCACCACGCTCCCCCGCCGCTGTGGCCCCGGGCCGACCCCAAACGCGCTGGCGATCTTGCAACCCAGAGTCGAGCATCCCAGCCAGAGCTCATGCATCGGCCGAGTCAGCGTGAGCGGCTCGAGTCCGGCTACGGCAAGGTCTTCAACCAGGCAAAGACGCATTTCCCCACTCCTCTGACTGAGGGGCCCCGGTGCAGGTTCGCAAAGATCCGGACTCATCGGTTAAATCGAGGTGGCACGCCTGCGTGTGTACGCGACTTGCTCCATCGATTCATGAGTCCTCACGGAGATGTCTGACGGATTCTACCGCCCTTGATCGGGGATCACCAGTCGATTTCGTCGGATTCATCTAATATTGCATCTTCGCGTTGATTATTGTCAACACACTGACATGCTTGCTTGCAATGTCGAGAAGTGCCACGGTCCAGACCGAGGCGCGATGCAGTGCACCCGGATTGATCCACCGCGTTGGGCCTTTCTGGACATCGCTGGCAACATGGGTGTGGCCGGAGAATAAATAATCGGGCTCGAGTGCCGCAAGCCGACGGAGTTCTTGGTCCAAGTCGCCATGCGTGACGGCCAGGCGACGCCCCCCCAGGGATATCAGGCCGCCCCGTTCCAGGCAAGTGCCGCCGACCCGGTTGATCGCCTGGCGCAAACTCTCGCGGTCATAATCACAATTGCCGAAGACGAAATAACAGGGAAGCACCGAACATTCATCGACGACGTCGGCAATGGTCAAGTCGCCGCAGTGGATCAGGGTTTCGGCTCCGCCTTCAACGAGCATGGCCACCGCGGACTTGGTACGCTGCACCTGGTCGTGCGTGTCCGAGAGGATCCCTATACGCATGATGGATGAGTCCCCAATCGAGCGCCCGATTGCCTCCGTGTTCCCATGGTGAAACACGCCGATTCGTCGCGTGTCCGAAGGCAATGGTAGGCAATGAAGGCAATGGAGGCAATGAATAATGTACCAGGTCGAGGATACCGATAGAAATTGTCGCCCGAGGCACTGGCCAGGACCAGCACCACCAGCTAGAATGTAATTCAGAGCCGAAAGCCCGGGCGCTGGTGGTCTGTTGCGACCGCCGAGCGCGCAGCATATCTTTTGCTCACGCTGAAGGCTCGTACCTGGTCGCGTCGATCAGGTGTGCGATCGGTTGGGGAACGAACCGGTCGCGGGAAGGTACGGAACATCACGAGCCACCGAGCTCCCTGATGAATCTGGCCCCTCCCTGGATTTTCCCGCGTCGCGCGGGGGGGTGTCGCATGGCCACTGCCACCAAGACTCGATCAAAAAAGACCAGGAAGACTCAAGTCCGTGTCCCGTTCTCTTCAGATCACCTGCGAGAGTCCGAATCGTCGCAAACCTCTCCCCCTCCGGCTCAAGTCTCTCGTGAGCAAGAACCGTTGGAGAACGCCGTACGCCGGCAAGAGGCGCCAGAGGCCTGGCAGACACGCCGGTCCGAAGCGCCGGATGCCGGACGCGGAACGGAATGCTCGGAACACGAAACTTTCACCCGCGGTCGGAGTATGAGCTGAGCGGTCACGGGAGGGACGAAGGAACAGACACGACCACCGCAGGCAGGACATGCGCGTAAATCCAGACGATCAGCCCGACGATCAGGGCCAGCGCGAGGCTGTGCCAGAGCACAGCGCGTAGCAATTCACCTTCTCGCCCCCCCCTCTCCCGTCGCCGCGGCTGCCACCACAATGGACTGGGCGTCGATCATCTTTCCCATCACGCCACCGGTCGAGTTCGCCGAGGCCATCAGGACGGGGTCGAGCTGAAGCTTAATGGCGGTGATCTTTTGAAGATTGCCGAAGAGGACGTTGCTCGAGGTATCCGAGCCGGTGAGTGCAACTCCCAACCAGCCCAGCAAGGTGCCGAAGATCGGGTAAAGGCCGCGCCCCGTCCGCGTGAAGGCCAGCCCAAGAACCGCGTCCATGCCCGAATACTTGGTCACGAAGCCAAGAGCAAGCATGCAGACCATGGCCAGGATCGCGGGAACCATCCGCCGAATCGTGCTGGCAAGCAGTCGGGCCTGAGCCAGAGGCGAAAGACCCAGCAACGACCCACTCAGGACCGCCGCCAGGAAAACCGCGGTGCCCGTCGACGACAGCGGGACCAAGTCGACCTGAGCCTTTTCGAGGTCTCCGGGCAAAAGTTCCTCATGTCCGGTGACCGCCGCTCCCTTGGCAACCTTCAGATGCAGCCAGGGAACTTCCGGCTTCCAGGAGAGACGTGCATCCAGCCAGTCTTTGGCCGCGGGAGTTCCCCACGACTTGATGGCCGGAACTCCCCACGCGAGCACCGTGAGCGTCAACAACGCGAACGGCATCCAGGCGCGCGCGACCCGCCCTGGTGCCAGCGCAAGCTGGACCTGAGAGCCGCTGGATTGTGGAGGTGGAGGTGGAGGCGGAACGTCAACAGCAACGGGCGTGACTTCCGCCTCATGGTCGAAACGCCAGATCCGCCCGGGCTTCCAGAGCCGGATCACGATCACCCCGGCCGTCATGCTGCAGACTGCGGCGACGATGTCCACCAGCTCGAAACCGACCAGATTCGACCAGAGAAACTGGACCGCGGCGAAGGTTCCCCCGATGACTGCCAGCGGCAGCCAGACTTCGAGCGTGTTCCGCCAACCGGTCATGGTGCGGACCAGCCAGAACGGGATCAGGACCGAAAGCAGAGGGAGAATCCGTCCGCAAGTGCCGCTGAGCGCCTCGACATCCAGCCCGGTGACCGCGCTCAAGGTCCGCAGCGGAGTCCCGATTCCCCCCCAGGCCACCGGGGCCGTGTTGGCGATCAAGCAGAGCAAGGCTGCCTGAAAGGGCTGGAACCCCAGACCCGCCAGAAAGGCCGCCGAGATGGCGACAGGCGCTCCGAATCCGGCCGCTCCCTCGATGAACGCCCCGAACGAGAAGGCCACGAGGACTGCCTGGAGCCGGCGATCGCCCGAGAGGCTGGCCACCGAGGCCTTCATGATCTCGAACTGGCCTGTGGTGACCGCGATGTTGTACAGGAATACGGCCGCCACGATCAGCCAGACGACCCGAAAGGCTGCGAAGACCAACCCCACCACCGTGCTGGCCAGGATCATTTCCGCCGGCATGCCGAAAACGAAAAAAGCCATGATACACGCCGCCGACAGCCCGGCCAGCGCCGCCCCGCGGCGTTCACACGGCCCCAGGCCAGCAGGCCCAGAAGGACGAAGACCGGCAAGGCGGCCGCCAATGTGGAGGCTGGCCAGTTCCCCAGGGGATCGTAACACTGCACCCACACGTCGGGTCTCTCCTTGCCGCTAAAAAAGGCGCAATTAGACAGGCTATGACAGGATCCGCTCTGCCTGGCAACCTGGGTTCTCCACGTTACGCCACAGCGCGTTCCGACGATAGTGTTCACCGCGGGTTGGAGATCGGCACGGGAACCAGCAAGTTCTGAAAAAACGAGCCTGGATGATCTTTGCCTCGGTGTAGTCTTGACCAACTGCACGGAAAGGGGTTAAATTTTTGGAGTCGCCATCGCTCGCTGACTGCGAGGTTGGCAGAGGGGTCAGGGAAGGAGCGGATGAGTGCAAATCGAGATCTCGACTCGGCACGGTGCTTTGAATCCCGAGCAGCAACATTACTTGCATGACAAAGCCGAGAAGCTGCTCAAGTATTTCGGTCGACTGATGGCCATCGAGGTTGCGGTCGATCAGGGAAAGCAAGCCTGGGATGTCGAGATCTTGGTTTCGGCCGAGCATAAGCACGACTTTGTCGCCCGCGAGGTCGGTCCCACCCCCGAGTCGGCGATGGATCAGTGCGTCCACAAGATCGAGAATCAATTGCGGCGTTACAAGGAGAAGGTCCAGAAGCACAAAGGCGACGTCACTCAGGCAGGGGGCTCATCCCGGTCTTCCGACCAGTCCGCTCCTCCCGAGGCGACCTGAACCGATCCCAGAGAGGTCCAGTCCGGCGTAGGCCCTTGAAGAAGGCATTTCCCTGCAGTCGCCATGACACGTAACGCCACGGGATGGTTGTCCGCCGTCCTCCCGGCGCTGATCCCCCGTTTGAGCGTCGCGATTTCGGTGCCGAGTCCAGGACCGTTCGCCTGGCGGCCGGTCGATGGAGGGGCGGATGAAGCTTGCGGATTTCGTGATTCGAGATTCAATTATCGTTGACTTACAAGCGACCGGTAAGGAAGAGGCGATTCGGGAGATGGTCGGGAGCCTGCACAAGGCCGGCCATCTTGCCGCTGGAGACGTGGAGAGTGTGATTCGAGCCATCCTCGGACGTGAGGAACTGGGCTCGACGGGGATCGGGATGGGAGTCGCCGTCCCCCATACCCGCCACCCCACGCTCACGCGCTTGATCGGCACGGTCGCCCTGTCCCGACGGGGCGTCAATTTCGCGGCCCTCGACGGCGAACCGGTCAACATCTTTTTCCTGCTGGTTTCTCCTCAGAACCAGCCTGGAGATCATCTCAGAGCTCTGGAGAATATCTCGCGACACTTGAAGGACGAGCGCTTCGTCAGTTTCCTGCGTCAGGCCCGGACCCGGCAGGACGTCATCGACGTGCTCGAAGAAGCCGACCAGAATTCGCCTTGATCCTGCGTCCCGCCGGTCGCCTGCCCATTCCGGTGGGCACCGCCGTGACGATTCACCCGGCAGCGTTTCTCGTCGAGCGCACCGTGGACCCAGCGTTCCGCGGCGCCGCGGCGGGTTGACCGCTCCGACCCGACAACATCTGATATCCTCGCCGTTGCGGCCGGGACACACCCGGTGGGGCGACGACTGGATACGCCGCTCCAACAGCTAATGGTCCACGACCTTCGACCTGGCTTCGAGATTTCCCGGTCAGATCGCTGGTCGCTTGTCCCAGGCCCAGGCCGATCGAGCCGCTGATGAGCCACGACACGACTGTCGCCCATCGCCAGGTCCAAATCACCAACAGTCTCGGACTTCACCTGCGTCCCGCCGACAAGTTCGTCAAGCTCGCGCTCCGTTATCGATCGGAGATCCGGGTTCATTACAATGGCAATCAGTTCAACGGCAAGAGCATTCTCGATCTGATCACTGTGGCCGCTGAGTGCGGCACGCGACTGGAGCTGGAAGCGTGCGGGCCGGACGCCGTGGAGGCCCTCGACGCATTGTCCGATCTGGTCTCGGCCCAGTTTTACGAGAATGAAAATGGAGACACGATTCAGAGCCACCCCAACACAGAGCCCGGGCGATGAAAGTGCCGATCGTAAGCCTGGGGACCGACCAGCAGCGCGGGGCCGATTGGTGCAGCGCCCAGGCCGGGTTGGATCTGAGGCCTTGACTCGGGTTCACGCCGATCACAGGAACGATGGCATGCCGCCTCCGGGCACCTCGATCTCTGCCCCCGATCCGACGCCCATGGCCGCGCCGATGCATGTACTGCGAGGCATTGCCGTGAGCCCTGGAATCGCGGTCGGGCCGATCGTGGTGGTCGACACGCGCGGAATCCGGTTGCCCCCGCGGAAGATCGCGGCAGAGGCGGTCGAGCGCGAACTGGAGCGGCTCGATGACGGGCTGGAGGTTGCCGGCCGAGAGGCCGCGGAGGCCGAGGGGGAAGCTCGAACCCGGCTGGGCCCCCAGTACGCCGGCATCCTGGCGGCCCACGCCCGCATGATCGGCGATTTCACCCTCCGCGCGGACGCCCGCGCCCGGGTCGAGCATGAGCAAGTCTCCGCCGAGCATGCCATCATCGAGGTGCTCGAGGCGCACGCGGCCCGCCTGGAACGGCTGAGTGATTCCTACCTGGCGGCCCGCGCCGCCGACGTGCGTGACATCGAGGCGCGGATCCTCGGCCAGTTGATCGGACAGCGGCCCAAGCCGTTCCAGGATGAGCTGCCGGCTCCCGCCCTGGTCCTGGCACAGGACCTGTCGCCGAGCGAGACTGCGGGGCTTGATCCCAATCGCGTGCTCGGCTTCGCCACCGAGGCGGGAGGCCGTGCCAGCCACACGGCCATCGTCGCCGCAGCGCTCGAAATCCCGGCCGTGGTCGGCCTGGGCAAGTTCCTGGACATCGCCCGACAGTGCCGGACGGCGGTCATCGACGGCGACGAGGGGCTGGTCATCCTCGACCCGGACCTGCCCACCCAGGCGCGGTATCGCGCGGCGGCCGCCGAGCGGTCTGCACGATTCCACGTCCTCTCGCAGCAGGCCAATCTTCCGGCCGAAACGCTCGATTCCACCACCGTAAAACTCTGGGGCAATATCGAGTTCACCGAGGAGATCGACGCCTGCGTGAACCTGGGCGCCGAGGGCGTCGGGTTGTTCCGCACCGAGTTTCTGTTCTTGAACGCCAAGCCCTCCCCCAGCGAAGATCAGCAATTCCAGGCGTACACCGCCGTGATCCGCGCGCTGCGGGGGCGGCCGATCGTGATCCGGACACTCGATCTGGGGGCCGACAAGCTGGGACCTTACCGGGAATCGGCCTATATCGAATCCAACCCGTGCCTGGGGCTGCGCAGCCTGCGCCTGTCGCTTCGCGACCCGGGGTTGTTCAGGCCCCAGTTGCGGGCGATCCTGCGCGCCAGCACCCTGGGCGACGTGCGGATTCTTTTTCCGCTCCTGACCACGCTCGCCGAGCTGCGAGAGGCGCGCGCCATCGTGCGCGACGTGGCCGCCGAGCTCGTGGCAGAGGGACACGCCGTCCGCGAAAACCTGCCGGTCGGGATCATGGTGGAAGTTCCGGCTGCCGCCCTGATGGCCGATCACCTGGCGAAGGAGGTGGACTTCTTTTCGATAGGAACCAATGACCTGATTCAGTACACGCTGGCCGTGGACCGGACCAACGAAACTGTCGCCGAGCTGTACTCCGCCGCCGATCCGTCCGTGCTCCGCTTGATCGCCATGGTGGTCGAAGCCGCACGAGTGCACGGCATCGAGGTAACTGTCTGCGGAAAGATGGGTGGAGAGCCGCTTTACACCATGCTTCTCCTGGGCTTGGGCTTGCGTCAGTTGAGCATGCCCCCGCACCAACTGCCCGAAGTTCGACGGGTGATCCGCGGTGTGCGGATCGAAACCGCACGGGCAGTTGCTGCCGAGGCGCTCCGACTTGAAACCGCTCAGGCCGTGACGGCTCTGCTCGAATCCGCGCTCCGCCAGGCACTGCCCGATACGCCCGAGCCGGCAGCCCCCGCGATGCACTGACTCAATTCGACGCGACAGGAGATCTGGGGGATCACCCATTTTTCAGCGGATCCCGACCGACCGCGGCCTTGCCTCCCGATTGTGACCAGGGTTCGCACCGGAACCGGTTGTGTGCCGGACCGCCGAACACTAACCGCTTCGTCAATCCCAAGGACCCCAGCCGAGCCACTTCGTGCCCCGCGAGACGACCGAGATGTCCGGCCGCAGCTCAGGCCGGCTTTCCGGCATTTTGCTGCGCCACCCTGGACCGCCTTGACCCGCGGGTACCCGACCGTTTGCTCCCCGGGGGCGCGGTCCGCACCGACCGCTCAGCGGACAGGCGCGCGAAGTCGCACCGGTTTGTCGTATCACGACAAGTCGCAGGACATGACCACAGCCACCAAGCTGCGTCTCCGATTCGCCAAGCGCGGTGATCTCCGCCTGGTCAGCCATCATGACATCATGCGCTGTCTGGAGCGGATGGCGCGCCGCGCGCGGATTCCTCTGGCGCAAAGCCAGGGGTTCACGCCGCGGCCGAGAATCGTCTTTGCCCTGGCACTGGGGCTGGGGATCGAGGGGCGAAACGAGATCGTCGATATCGAGCTGTTCGAGCCCAGAGAGCCAGCCGACGTGCTGTGCCGCTTAGCAGCAGCCGCTCCTCCGGGTTTCCATTGGCTCGGTGCCGAGGTTCTGCCGCCGGGCGCACCGGCACCCCGGCCCGTGGCTCTCGACTATGAGCTCAGAGTGCCGACCCAGCGCCACGCGCAGACCCTGTCGAAACTCGGCTCGTTCCTGGCCAGCACGAGCTGGCCTCTCGTACGGCGCCGTCCCGATCGCGACCGGGAGCAGACGATTGACTTGCGACCCTTCTTGCTGAATGCCGAACTGACCGACGAGGGAGTGCTCAGGGCCCGTCTCAAGGTCTGTCCCGACGGCTCGGCTCGCCCCGAGGAACTGCTCGAATGCCTGGGGCTCCGCGACCTCTTGGATCAGGGAGCCGTCCTGGTGCGGACCCATGTGGAGCTGGCCGCCGATGATCGAACCGTGCTAAGTGCTCGAGGAGACGGAGCCGAGATCCCCCCTGACGACGCAAGGTGAGACTACAAGATTATTCTGGTCCCGGGGGAAGGCCGCCGGCCAGCCACTCATTACCGGACCGAGGCACGCACTCGCCCGGTTCATCCGAGAATCAACCGAACACGAACACGCAAACCGCGTCAGTCCTGGAAAGAGACCGCATGAAAAAAGAAATGCTGATCAATGTCTTGCAGCCCGAGGAGTGCCGTATCGCGATCGTCGAGAACGGCGTCCTCGAAGAGCTGTACGTCGAGCGAACCAGCCACGAGAGCTACACCGGTAACATCTACAAGGGTAAGGTCGTCAATCTCGAACCGGCCATACAGGCCGCCTTCGTCGATTTCTCGGTCGGCCGCAACGGCTTCCTTCACGTCTCGGACGTCGAGCCGCAATACTACGATCGCCATCAGCCGCATGGCGAGGAGATCGAGCCGACCGTCAGGCCAGGTCCAGGCCCCACATCCGGATCGAGGCCGCGCGATCCGCGCCGCGGACGCGACCGGGACGATCGCCGCCGGTCAAGACCCGAACCGCCCAACGAGGCGTTTCCCCCCTCGCTTCCTGCTCCACCACGCGCCGAGGACCGAAACCGAGATCGTGAGCGCCCGGACCGAGATCGTGAGCGCCCGGACAGGTCCGTTCGTGGGCGCCGCGATCGATCCGAAATGCCCCGCCGGTTCGGCGAGGGATTGGGGGATGAGCGAGACGCCGCCGACCAGCCGGCGGCCCCTCCCCCCGAACCGACCTCGTTCGAGCCGCCGGCTCCCCGCCTGGAGGAGCCCGCGCACAGCCCGCTTGAAGCCAAGTCGTCCCTCTGGGCCGAGACAGTCGAGCGGGACTGGGATCCTGATCGAGAACGCGAACGCGAACGGGAACGGGAACGGGAGCGGGATCTCGAGCGGGAACGCCACCGCGAGCGCGAATTCCGCCAGGTCGAGCCCGAAGAGCCACGCTGGAGACCAGGAAGGCCAGCGGAACCGTTTGATGATCCTGACCTCCCTCCCAGCCGCACCCAGCGAACAAAGCTTCCCCAGCCGCCGCCCTCCGCCCCCGAGAACGAGTCTGAAGAGCGAGGCCGTCATCGCCCCGCGCCAGGCGTGCCCGAGACACACGGGCCGGAGGAAGAGCGCGAGGAGACCTTCGGGGAAGGACTCGCAGCCGGCCCCTTCGTAGGCCGGGAGCCACGTCGCGGGCGCGGCCGGCCGTCCCCTCCCCCTGCGCCCCGGCCGTTTCCCGGCTTCGAGGAAGAGGATCTTGAACAGTCCGAGATCGAAGGCGGTCCGGAACGGCGCTTGCCTCCGGCCCCCGAGGAGTATGGTCCCATCGAAGGGGAGCCGCTGTTCCCGGAGCCTCCGCGGCGACGCGGGGGACGCGCCGCGATTCGATCGCGGGGAGGCGAGCGCGGCGGTGAGCTCGAGCGGCCCCGCGAGTCCGTGCC
>JBAUOX010001067.1:0-1772 GCA_049579985.1 Isosphaeraceae bacterium
AGAAATTGCCTCTTTACCTGGGGCTCTTTGAGTTCGTTCATAATGTTCGAAAACGGGGCAAAGCGTTGCTGGGCGCGCTGATTGAACTGCTAGTCATGCCAACCCCCCGAAACGCAGGATGAGCCAACTTCTTTTGATGTGTCTCCGGGTCCTGGGGCTGACGCCCGCAGGCTATGAACTTCCGCTCCTTCGGAGCTTGAGGAATTGTCGAGCCCGCCCAGGCCCAAGATGTGCGCAACACGAAGGAAAAACGCTCTAATCTGAATTGCTCGGCGACCCATCGGAACGTCTCGACGGCGTCGGTCCTCGCCGTAAGCGTGACAACGATGCGGTAACTCACCGGCCCTGCTTCTCGGTCAGGAGTTGCCGCACCTCGGCAAGCATGTCTTCAACTGGGACGACCTTCCCAGCCCGCATGTCATTGATGGATGCCTGGAGCGCTTCCATGCGTTCAACTCGCTCGGCTAGCTCGATCAGTTTCTGATAGGAAGCGGTGTCCTGCACCACCAGTTCGGCCTTGCCGTTGATGGTGAGAACGATGGGGTGCCCCGTTTCCTTCAACTGACGGAGGAACTCGGGGGTTTTCCGCTTGAAATTGGAGAGTGAGTTGATGTCGCTCTTGATATCCAGCATGGCCGTTGACTCCGTGCACCGAATTTGCATCAAATCTGATGCAATCAGGAAGAGGCGACTTTGGCAAGTCGCTTCCTGCACGGGTCGACCTGATCTGCGGAAGTAATCCCCTTGATTGCCTGCAAAGCCGCTGGTCTTTTCCCGCCGCGGTCTGAAGTGAACTCCTGGGCTCTCGTGGCATACCACGTCTGATACCGGTGGCTGGTCAGGTACCATCGGCCGCAGGACCGCTCATCGAGAACGGCTCGCTCCTCGTGCACCGTTCGTTCGTGAACTGCTCTAGATCACCAGTACGCTCCGGGACGGCTTCTTCTCGGCCTGACGGGCAACCACGGCACAAGCCTCTGCCGGTTCCGAGGCCGTGGCATCGAGCAGGGTCGGGGTCTTGAGCGTGAGCACGGGGAAGCGGGAGTGGCGGATCACATCCTCGGCGACGCTTCCCAGGAGCACGCGGGACAGGCCGGTGCGGGCGTGAGTTCCCAGGATGATCAGATCGCAATGGTGCTCTTCCGCGACGCGGAGAATTTGCTGTGAGGCGTTCCCCTCGACGAGGATCGTCTCGACGAGAATTCCGCATTCGACGGGCACGAGCCGCGACAGGCGCTCTTGCAGGCTCTCGTGAAGGTCGGCGGGGAGGGGAACCGCCATACCCAGTTCCCCGCAGTACACCGGCGGCTCGACCACGTGCAGCAGCAGTAGCCGGGCCTGATAGTCACGAGCCAGCGCGCAGGCGAACCGCAAGGCGTACTCCGATGGTTTCGAGAAATCCGTCGGATGCAAGATGGTCTTGATCGGAATCATGGGCGGCACCTCCGGATACAAATGGGCCCGCCGAAGCAGGGCCGGCCCTCACGCCGGAGCTGGAACCAAGTAGCGGAGGAACCACTCCTCCGCCAGCCGGGCGACCTCTTCCAGGGCGCCCGGCTCGGAGAACAGATGGGTGGCGCCAGGAACGATATCGAGTTGCCGCTGACACCGCAGTAGGGCATAGGCCTCCTTGTTCAAGTCCACCACGACCTCGTCATCTCCCCCCACGATCAAGAGCGTGGGAGCGGTGACCTGGGAAAGCGACTCGCGAGCCAGGTCAGGCCGCCCTCCCCGTGCGACGACCGCGGCGACCGAGGCGGGTTTCCGGGCCG
>JBAUOX010001068.1:0-3611 GCA_049579985.1 Isosphaeraceae bacterium
TTCCCAGTTGCCAATCACCTGTGTTGTTCGGTCTCCGTCCCTTCGCGTATCTTACACCTGTGCTCTTCGGTGCGTCACCGCTTTTTGGGATCGGACCCTGTTTGATCCGGACAATGATCCCAATGGCCAACTTGTTTACATTGCTGACACACTCAGGAAGAAACTAGCCGATTATCGTCATCAATTGTTCCCCTGATGCACTTCGCATTCACCCTTTCCCATTTATCCACTCTGCCACTCGAGCCCTTCCCGAATCGACGTTACATAAATGGCGTTATGTTACATAATATCAGTGAGGTACAACATGTATTGACCACGCTGGCCGAAATCTGGGGACCGCTCCGAGGAGCATCACACACGGCGAAGGAGACACAAGCGGCCGAATCTGCTAGAATGAGCGCCATAACGAGCGGACAATGCAGGGATAGACGTATGACACATAGTGATTTCAATCATCTTCTGAGCAGCCTAAAGGCCCTGTCACCAGAGCAAATGCGGCGGCTTCGCCAGCAGATCGATAGCGAGCTTGCCCAGCCAAAGAAACCGGCCCAGGCGGCCCGCAAGGGAGCTAAACGCACCAAGCCCGCCACGCGGCAAGCCAAGAAGAAGCCACTGACGCGCGACGAGCTTAATCAGCGATTGATGGCGGCTGGCCTCATCACCCGCCTGCCTGACCCATCCCTCGACATCGACGACGACGACCCGGACGATCAGCCGGTCACCATCAAGGGCGAACCGCTGTCGGAAACCATCATCCGCGAGCGGCGCTGAGGTGGCGGCGACATACGCGGCAGACTTCGCCGATTCCAGCGCCTTGGTCAAACGTTACGTTCAAGAGACAGGCACTTCCTGGGTGCGCCGCCTCACACGGCGCAGCCCCTCCACCGTGATCTACATCGCGCATATCACCGCCGTCGAATTCACCTCGGCCGTCGCCCGCCGCCGCAAAGGCCGGACGCTCTCCGTCGCCAAAGCATCGTCGATCCTCCATCGCTTCCGCCAGCATCTTGCCGGTCGCTACACCATCATCGAGATCACGCACGCCCTATTCAATGAGGCCATGCGGCTGGCGAATACGCACTCGCTGCGCGCCTATGACGCCGTGCAGCTCGCCGCCGCCCTCGCAATCAACCAGAAGGAGCAGGATGCTGGTTTCGCGCTCCGGTGACGCTGATCTCCGCCGACCAGGCCCTCAATGATGCCGCCACGTCCGAAGGGTTGACCGTGGACGATCCGCGTTTGCATCCATAGCCACCGGGTAGAGTAATCCGCGTTTATCCAACTCCAATGCTGTGAAACGGTCATCGTCTTCCCCCGGCCGGATCAATCCGCTTGACCGCGACGAAGTGGTATCTGATAAAGGGGACTATCGGATGCCAATTGAGGCGACCGCGTCCTGTGTTTACCCTCGACCACGGGGATTTCTCAGTACGCCGCCTAACCAAAGGTCCAATGACGACGCCCGCAATCATCGCCACAGCGGACGAACGGGTGGGCAAACAAACGAATTCGCTGCACGCGGTCCGAGGTGCCTGCATGTCCCATCCCTGGAATACCACCACTTTAACTACCGAAGCAGAAGCCTCTGATTTGCTTACTGAACTTCGTGGAAAACGATGGCTCTGTCGTGGTCAATCGAGGCGCTATGATTGCCTCTTCCCGTCGATCGACCGCAAACCACGAGAAAGCCTCTCGCGGCTTGAAAAGCTCACGCTCGAGCGTCAAAGCATCGATCTCTTTCGGGCAACAGCCCGCTTCTTTGCCCATCCGGGAGAAGAAGGCGCTTTGGCCGACGACCTGGTTGCATTGATGGTGTTGCGTCACTACGGACTACCAACGCGTCTTCTGGATTGGTCGAAGGCGCCCCATGTGGCGGCATACTTCGCTGTTTGCGACTATGACGAGGAGGACGGTGAGCTCTGGACGTTTGATGAGCCACTATATGAACAACAAGGGAAACAGCAATGGAAAAACTGGCCCAATACAACTGTTGATGGTAGTGGTAGCGACGACAAGTTCATGGCCGCGCTGACCGCCTTTACCCGTGAAGAGCCACCGGACTGGTTCATATGCGGATTCTACTTTCCTGGGTTCCCTCGTCAGAATGCTCAGGATGGTGTTTACACCATCACTGCCCAGTTCGGTCGTGACCATGCCCAGGCGATTGCGCACCTCTTGGGCGACGACTCTCATTATCGCCTGTACGTCATTTCAGAGACGCTCAAAGCCCCACTACTAAAGCTCCTCCGCGAGCGCCATGGTATCTGGCGTGGGTCACTCTTTCCCGACGCTGCTGGTGCCGCAAAAACGGCGAACACCGTCTTTGACGGAACCTCTGCGCTTTGATGCGTGTGTTCCCCGCCACTCACCACCGAACGGGTTCCCTTTGTTGCCTGTCTGCCTGTTCCTCGCCGCTTTCGTCGCTTGACCCCCCCGTGGAATTGGAGTAACATAAATGGCGTTATGTTACATAATATCAGTGAGTTACAACATGTATTGACCACGCAGGCCGAAATCTGGGGACCGCTCCGAGGAGCATCACGCACGGCGAGGGAGACACAAGCGGCCGAATCTGCTAAAATGACCGCCATAACGAGCCGACGATGCAAGGATAGACGTATGACACATAGCGATTTCAATCACCTTCTGAGCAGCCTCAAGGCCCTGTCACCGGAGCAGATGCGGCAGCTTCGACAGCAGATCGACAGCCAGCTTGCTCAGCCGAAGAAGCTACTTGTTCAGGCGGCTGCCAAGGGAGCTAAACGCGCCAAGCCCGCCGCGCCCAAAAAGAAGCCGACAACGCCCGACGAGTTTAATCAGCGATTGCTCGCGGAAGGCCGCATCGCCTCGCTTCCCGATCCCGCCTTGGACATCGACGATGACGACCCCGACGATGTGCCCGTCATCATCAAGGGAGAACCGTTATCGGAAACCATCATCCGCGAGCGGCGCTGAGGTGGCGACGGCATACTTCGTCGATTCCAGCGCCCTAGTCAAACGCTATGTCCAGGAAACCGGCACATCCTGGGTACGCGGCATCACGCGCCGCAGACCATCCACGCATATCTACATCGCGATAATCACCGCCGTCGAGGTGACTTCCGCCGTCGCCCGCCGCCGGGGCGCAACACTTTCATCGGCGCGAGCATCCTCGATCCTCTCGCGGTTCCGCAAGCACCTTGCCGGGCGATACATCCCCTTGGAGATCACGCCCGCCCTGGTGAACGATGCCATGAAGCTGGCGAATGCGCACCGGCTTCGCGCCTACGACGCCGTGCAGTTGGCCACCGCGCTCGACATCTACAAGGATTGGTCCGCCGCCCGCCTTGGCGAGTTCGCGTTTGTTTCTGCCGACCGCGCCCTCAATGCCGCCGCTATGGCGGAAGGGCTCACCGTGAACGATCCGCATTTGCATCCTTAGCCACCGGGTAGAGTAATCCGCTTTCTCCAACGCCGCGAGAGCCAGGGGGACTTTGACAACGCCCCCATACGCCAAACTTAAGGCACGTAGTCCAGAAGTATAGGATTCTGTAAGAGTTGGGAGAGGCTGGGATGGATATTGCGGTTTTGGACACGTGCCCCGGCTTTAAGGAGGACGTCCTTCATGCGGC
>JBAUOX010001069.1:0-2978 GCA_049579985.1 Isosphaeraceae bacterium
ACGACCTCGTCGAGATCACCGGCGGGGAGCCCTTGCTTCAGCTCGAGGTCTATCCGCTGATGAGCCGCCTGGCCGATGCCGGCAAGACCGTCTTGCTCGAGACCAGCGGAGCGGTCGATACCAGCGCCGTCGATCCCCGCGTCCATGTCATCCTCGACCTCAAGACGCCTGGCTCGGGCGAGGTGGAGGCTAACGTCTGGAGCAACCTTAAGCGGCTCCGGCCCACCGACGAGCTCAAGTTCGTCCTCTGCGACCGTGCCGATTTCGACTGGGCCGTGAACGTGGTCCGTGAGCATCGCCTGACCGAGCGCTGTCCGGTTCTCTTCTCTGCCGCTTTCGGCCAGGTCAGCCCCACCGAACTCGCCGGGTGGATCCTCGAATCGCATCTCCCCATCCGCCTCCAGCTCCAGCAGCACAAGATTCTCTGGGATCCGAATGCGCGGGGCGTTTGAGCCGCTCATTGTCGGCCAATTCAGGGGACCAACTCCAAGGCGGACCCGTCGAGCAATCGATAGACGTGGAAATCGCTGTCGAGCGTGAAGAGCTTTTCCGCACCGAGTCGCTCGGCGGCCACGACAAGTGAGGCATCGGCCAGGTCCATGGGCCGATCCTGGTACTTGATCATGAGCGCGGCCATGCGATCGGTCTCCTGGGATGTGAGGTCGAGGAGAACCAATCGCCCCGAAGAACGCCAACGCCACAGCCCCGCCTGCCCGGCATGCCCTGCCGCTCGATAGAGAAGATACATCGCCACGGTGAAACAGGGCCAGGTCGTGATGAGCGAACCAGCCGGCAGGACTTTGACCGCGTCGAGGCATCTTGCGTGGTTGGGATCGTTCCGATTGATGAGTGCCACGAGCGGGCCGGTGTTGGTCAGCGTCACGACCCCTCCCGCGACCTGCCCTCAGCGAGGCCCTCCGCAAAACGCTCACCGCAACGCTCCGAGAGGGCCTCGGTGCTGCCTTCTACAATGCCCACGTACCCGTTGAGAAAATCGGCGAGTGTCGGCTCAGGGCGTTGATCCGGGGAGGGGGTCACCGGCGGAGCAAAGCGGGCGCGCAGGGCGTCAAGAGCCAGGAGCTCGGGGCTCGTTCCCCGTCGACGGGCTTCTTCTCGGAGAGGACCCTCGATTTCAGGCGGGAGTGTGATGATGGTCATGTTTACCTCCACTTTCATCACGCTGGGATAGCCCTGGTTGGAGAAGACGTTATCTTGAGGCGAGTGCGCAGGCGGCTGGAATGCTTGCGGAGCGAGAACTGGTGACATTCATGAGGACATGGCGCGATGCCCGAACGACGCATGCTCGACTTCGCCAGCATGGACGAGATCATGCCCGATGTTGCACGCCTTCTCGAAGGTCATTCGACTGCCGGCCAGTGGACGCTCGCACAGATTCTCCATCACCTTGCGACGTCGATACGGCTAACGAGCTTGGGGCGTGCCGGTTCGACGCCTGGGCACGGTTCCGAGGCGTTTCGGCAGCGTTTCTTTCACTCCCGGCGCTTTCCCGAGGGTCTTGAAGCACCACATCCGAAGCTAATTCCACCCGCCGACGCCGATGTCCACGTTCAGAAGGAGGCACTCCAAGAAGCGATTGCCCTGTTCACATCAGCAGCCGGGCCGTTTCCCGCTCATCCTTTGCTCGGTGCCCTGAGTAAGGAGGAATGGAGCCAATTCCATTGCATTCACTGCGCCCACCACCTGGGCTTCGCAGCCCCGCTGCCCGCCGAGGCAGGGTCCACGCTCGTCTCCGATTCTCCACGAGCCTGCGCGGAATGAGCAGCCCAAGAATGCTCCAAGCTACCAGCCGAGGCTCGGTCGCAGGCCGATCAGGTACTGGACGGCGAGCAAAATGGCGACGTAGCCGAGCACCCGGAGGATCATGTGTGAGAGATTGCCGGCGATCTGCAGATAGTCTCGGCCCGTCTCCAGCTCACCAACGCCGCTGCGCAAAGCGATGATTGCACCCACCGCCAGCAGAAAGAGGATCGGGACGATGATCAAGGATCCTTCAAACACCTTATCCGGACTCATGTTGGGTCAGACCCTCGGACATGGAAGTGAAGTGCCGGAACGAGCGCGGACGACCTTCCGGGCGACGCGATCAACCAAAATTCTCTTCCGGAGACTCGAACCAGACTCTCGTAGTATTCGGATTAAAGACTAGATGATAAAGGGCGTCGAGGGGGAAAATCACGATTCCTGTCGGGGCCTGCTCGTTCAGATCGTCAAATTGTATGCGTTAGATAAAATCTACCAGCGATGCACTTTATGCCTGAAATTCGGATTACCGATCAGAGTGTGTCGTCCTCCGGCAATCTGAACAAACGACGAGCATTTGCCGTGGTGTACCTGGCGAGATCCGCGGGAGCCAGCCCAAGAATCTGAGCCAGGTGCTGCGCTGTCCAGGCAAGATGGGAGGGTTGATTGGGACGTCCCCGGACGGGCTGAGGGCTGAGGTAAGGGCTGTCGGTTTCGACGAGGAGCCGCTCCAGGGGTATCTTTGAGGCGGCGGCGCGAAGCGGATCGAGGTTCTTGTTCGAGAAAGTGATCATGCCGGCGAACGAGATATGCAGCCCAAGCTCGAGAAAAGCCGCCGCGTGCTCAGCGGTTCCGGTGAAGGAGTGAAGGACCCCCTGGACCGGACGTCGCAGCCGCCCGAGCTGCTCGATGACGTCGGCCTCGCAGTTGCGGCAGTGAATGACCACGGGAAGCATGCGGTCATGGGCCAAGGTCAAGTGGCGGTCGAACCATTCCTGCTGATCGGCAAATGGAGTGCGGTCCCAGTATCGATCCAGCCCGGTTTCACCGATCGCAACGACCCGGGGCCCGGCCGCCAGCTCGACGATGCCGAACCAATCCTCCGGCTCAGCCTCGGCGACGTGGTTGGGCTGAACTCCCACAGCGGCGAAGATGCCACGATGGTTGCTCGCGATCTCGATCACGGCCGCACTGTCGGCGGCCGTGGTGCCGATTGC
>JBAUOX010001070.1:0-11393 GCA_049579985.1 Isosphaeraceae bacterium
GGCGGGGGCGACGACGGCAGGCGGAGTCGGCCCGGCAAGCGCCACGGGGCCGGTGAATCTTGACGCCCTCCGTCCCGGGATCACTGTGGTCCATCCCCAGTTCGGCATCGGACGAATCGTCTCGGTGGAAGGGGCGGGGCCAAGGCGGAAGGGGACGGTGGCCTTTGCCGTGGGCGAGCCGCGAACCTTCGTGCTGGCCCTCTCGCCGCTGCGCCCCATCGGCGGGACGGCGGGTCACGGTCCTCGGCCATCCGAAGGAGGCGGGCAGAACCGCCGTTGAGCTTGACTGGAACCGGCAGGATCGGAACAGTTTTGGGACGGAGGATTGCGAACATGCCTCGCCTGGGCGTCAATATCGACCATGTCGCGACTCTCCGCCAAGCGCGAGGCGGCCAGGAGCCAGACCCGGTCTGGGCGGCCGCACTGGCCGAGCTTGGCGGCGCCGACGGCATCACCATCCATCTCCGGGAAGACCGCCGGCATATCCAGGACCGTGACCTGAGACTGCTTCGGCAGACGGTGCAGGTCCGGCTCAACCTCGAGCTGGCGGCCGGTTCGGCAATCATCGATCTGGCCATGGAGCTCCGGCCCGAGCAGGTCACCCTGGTTCCCGAGCGGCGCGAGGAGCTGACCACCGAAGGAGGACTCGACGTTGTGAGCCAGCGCCAGCGAATCACCGAGGCCGTCAATCGCTGCCGCCATGCCGGGCTCGAAGTCGCCCTCTTCCTCGACCCCGAGCCGGCCCAGATCGAGGCAGCCCTGCATCTGAACGTGGACGCGATCGAGCTGCACACGGGGCGGTACGCCAACAGCCACGAGGGCCCGCCGCAGCGCATTGAGCTGGAGGCCTTGCAAGTCGCGGCCGAGGCCATCGTCACCGCCGGCGTGGAACTGCACGCAGGTCATGGACTGAACTATCGCAACGTCCTGCCGGTCGCCCGGCTGGATCGCATGGCCGAGCTCAACATCGGCCACAGCATCATCAGCCGGGCGCTCTTCGTGGGCCTGGAACGGGCTGTGCGAGAGATGAAAAAGTGCATCGACGACCGGACCCTTCGGGTGTGATCGGTCGACCTGCGGGCGTGTCCTGGGTCCTGTCCTGGCCGGACGTTCGGTTTTTTTTCTTCCTTTTCAGCGCGCGTGGATTTAAGATCTTTTCATCTTGCCGACAGCCGATTTCATTCGTCGTTCCTCCCCATGATCGCATCCGGGAATCCGGCGAATGGACCAGGGTTGATACCGAACCCGCAGAGGCATCCTCGATCGATTCCTCGAGGTTTCGGCTGGCCGCTTGTTTCTCGGGGATGGGGATATGGGTAAGAAGGGTCGGATGTTCGCGGGTTGCACGGTGGCCTTGGTCACACCGTTCCGTGACGGCGCGGTGGATGAGGCCGCACTGCGGACGCTTGTGGAATGGCACGTTGCCCAGGGAACCCCCACGCTCAGCCCGGTGGGCACGACGGGTGAAGCGCCGACGCTCACACACGACGAGCACGAGCGGGTCATCGCGCTGGTGATCGAGGCGGCCGCCGGTCGCGTCCGGGTGATGGCCGGCACGGGGTCAAACGCGACAGCCGAGGCAATCCGGCTCACCCGGTTCGCCGCCCGTGCCGGTGCCGACGGCGCCCTGCTTGTGGCCCCCTATTACAATCGGCCCAACCAGGAAGGCATGTACCGCCATTTCGCGGCCATCGCCGAGAGCGTCGATCTTCCTCTGGTTCTCTACAACATTCCAAGTCGAACCGGCCGGAACCTGGAGCCCGAGACTGTGGAACGACTGGCCGGAACCGGCCCGATCGTGGCCATCAAGGAGGCGGCTGGGTCGCTTGACCAGGTCAGCGAGCTCATCGTCCGCACCGACCTGACGGTCCTCTCGGGAGACGATAGTCTCACATTGCCGATGCTGGCCGTCGGGGCTGAAGGTGTCGTCTCGGTGGTTGGCAACCTCGTCCCCCGGGACGTCATCGCGCTCATCGACGCGTTTCAGCAAGGCCGTCTCGAGGAAGCCCGGCAACGTCACGCCCGCCTCTTTCCGCTTTGTAAAGACCTGCTCGGACTCGCCCCCAATCCAATCCCGGTCAAGGCCGCCATGGCCTGTCTGGGACGCGGCAACGGAGAGCTGCGTCTGCCCCTTTGTCCGCTCGACGAAAGGGCGCTGGCGACCCTCCAAGATGCACTATTTCGATATGACCTCTTGACCTCAGCTCCCCAATGACGTTATGACAGTTATGTAGCAGAAACAATGACAACGATGTGTGTGCCACACAGACATCAATGTTCATTGAGGTCAGCAACGACCGACGGCACGTACCAAGACACCTGGTTTCTTGGATAATATGGTTCCGGGGTTTTTCTCGATCGTCGATGATGATGTATCCGGGCCACTTGCGTGGACCCCATTGCGTGCCTAGGCCCTCCTGCACTGATCGCATGCACCTGCGAGAAGTAGTCACCGTGGCGAACTCTTGGCCAGGTTCCAAAGATGGATTCGTCGCCCCGCCTGTCGCGGCGCCGTATGTACCGAGGTTTCTGGCCTGGTCGTCCAGCGTGAGCGTTCCTCCCGTCCTCACCGCCGGGAGCGGATTGAAACTCGTTTCCGGTTCCGGGTCTCTCCGAACGTGTCTCCGATCCTGCTGAAAGAAGGTTCCATGGCGCGTAAAGATTCCAAGCGTCCCGATCAGGGCGATGGTCAAGAAATCGAGCTTCTGCCCGAGGTCTCCGAGCAGGCCATCCGCGAGCTTGCTCAGGTGTTCAAGCTACTCAGCGACGAGACCAGGCTACGTATCCTGTTCTACCTGGCCCTCTCCGAAAACCGCGAGCTCCACGTGACGGACCTGTGCCAGAGGCTGGGCCAAAGCCAGCCGGCCGTGAGCCATCACCTGGCGCTCTTGCGCGTTTCCGGCCTGATCGAATCACGCCGCGAAGGCAAGCACAACTTCTACAGCGTACGCACCGACCACTTCGGCGACCTGCTGCTCTCCCTCTTCTCGGCCGCTGGCGAGGTGCCCCGCAACAAGAAGTACAAGTTCCACGACTTCACCCTTGCCTACACGGGAGCCTGATTCGCAGGCTTGGAGGATCGATCACTCCGCGACGCTGGCCGCGGTTCCCTTCCGGCTCGAGGGCCTCAAGCCCGCCGCGCGCGTTCGTTAAGAGCCTCGTCTCGCTGAATCAACTGAGATTTGGGAGTTTGCCGTCCAGATCTCTCCATCTGGCTTCTGCACGCACCCACGAGATTGCGCCGACGGCCTGGACAAGGAAACGGCACGTAGCCAGCCTCTCGCCCGCCCCGAGAGTTTGCAGTTCGCAGTGCGCGAACGCCCGGGGTTCATTCCCCCATGTCCGAGGAGTTGTTGCCGAAAGCAAACCCCATTGCCGACAGATCGCGCTGCACCGTGAGGCAGCTCGCCCAGTAGAGTCTCACGTCCGAGCGCCGGTTCCCTGCAAACACGAGCGGTTCGTCTTGACCCCCGGACTGCTTCGGTGCAGAATGCCCGCGTGGACGTACCGGATCAGATCGGATAGCGCGAGGGCCCTACCTGCTCTCCCGTTGATTTGTGGCAGATCCTGTTGTTCTTGCTCTGATGCCGGGAGGACCGTCGAAATCCTTCACGGCACCAGGGCGGCTCGTCCCGGGCGAGTACATCGACCGTAGCTCAATCAACGACTACCAGCGGTAGAAAAGGAGTTGTACCGATGGTCATTTCCTCTCGTGCGATCGTGGCGATGGGGCTCAGTGCGGTGGGGCTTGGCCTTATGGTGGGTCCCTCCCTCGGTCAGCAGCAAGACGGCGGAGTTCGCCGGACGGCCAGTCCCTCGACGGCAGCGTCCGCGGCTCCAATCGCTCCCGTGATCGGGACGATCGATATGGACGCCGTCTTCAAGAACTACGATAAGGTGAAGGTTTCCAGCGAGGAGTTCAAGGCTGCCGCGCTGGCTCGCAAGGGCGATCTCCAGAAGATCCAGGCCGATGCCCAGCAAGAAGCGGAAATCCTGGCGAAGCTGACGCCAGGAACTGAAGACTTCAAGAAACACGAGAATCGCGTGACCGAGTTGAAGGCACGGTTCGAGGCGGGACGTGAGCTGGCCGAACGTGATTTCTCGTCCCGCGAGGCCGAGGCGATGGCCACACTCTACAAGGAAGTGCAGGCCATGGTCGCGCGGATCGCCAAGTGGCGGAAGATGACCTACATCGTCAAGGTCTCCAACCAGCCGATCTCGGGAAGCAACCCCAACTCGGTGATGGCCGCGATGGCCAACACGATGGTCTATGCCGACCCGACAAACGACATCACCAATGACGTGGTGTACAATTTGAACCGGATCTACAAGGCCACCGGCGGCCCGTCCGTGAAGGGTTCCGCCACCGCCACACCGCCCGCCACGAGCGCTCCGGCCGCCGGTCCCGCCCAGCCCGAGGGTGGCAAGTAAGCCGGATCGAGCCGAGCCGCCAGTGCGGAGCCGAGCCGCCGAACCCGGTCCGTCCGGGCCGGGCTCGATCCCGCTCCGCTTGCCGGCTCGGCAAGACGCGGCATGGCAACTCACTTCACACTCAAGCGAGTGGTGCCGGAGGAGTTGAACGCAACTCCCCGGACCTCTCGACGCACGCGGCCCGCCAGCGGCCGCTGGATGCCACTCGATCAGTCAGGATGAAGGAAAAGACAAATCCATGCTTACCGCCAAGCGTTCGCAACGCACGCTTGCTTCCGCCACGGAAGTGCGCGGGGTCGGGTTCTTTCATGGCTCGGACGTCACACTGCGCTTCAACCCTGCCGAACCCGACGCCGGTGTGGTTTTCGTTCGTTCCGACCTCCCGGATCGGCCCACCGTGCCCGCCCGGATCGGCCATGTCGTTCCGTCGCCACGACGGACGACAATCCAGCGCGGGCCGGCTCAGGTCGACATGATCGAGCACGTGATGGCCGCTCTGGCGGGCTCGCGGATCGACAATTGCCTGATCGAGGTCGATGCCCCCGAGTGCCCGGGTTGCGACGGTTCGAGCCGGGTCTTCGTCGAGGCGTTCGAGCAGGCAGGGGCGATCGAGCAAGACCGCCCGCGCCAGGCCCTGGCAATCGAGCGGTCGTTCACGGTCCGCGAGGGAAACGCCACCCTGGCCGCCCATCCCGGTTCGGGAGACAGCCTGACCCTCTCATATCACCTCGACTACGGCCCGGATTCGGCCATCGGCCCGCAGAGCTACCTGATCGATCTCACCCCGCCCACGTTTCGCCGTGAGCTCGCAGGCAGCCGGACCTTCTTGCTCGAGACCGAGGCCCAGGCGCTGCGCGCCGCCGGCATCGGCGCCCGGGCCACCCCGGCCGATGTGCTGATCTTCGGCCGGGATGGCGTGGTGGGCAATACGCTCCGCTTCACCGACGAATGCGCCCGGCACAAGGTTCTCGACATGGTCGGCGACCTGTCGCTCCTGGGCATGGATCTGCACGGGTTCGTCGTCGCCCATCGGTCCGGCCATCACACCAACGCCTCCCTGGTGCGCAGGCTGCTCCAGGGTCTGGAAAAAGAGAAGGAGAACAGCTCGCGGGCCCCGGCCATTCCGCTCCGGGAAGACGGCACAATCGATGTCCGGGGCATCCTCGATATTCTCCCCCACCGCTATCCGCTCTTGCTCATCGACCGCGTGCTCGAGATTCAAGTCGGCAAGACGATCGTGGCGATCAAGAATGTGAGCGCCAACGAGCCGTTCTTCCAGGGGCACTGGCCGGGACGGCCGATCATGCCGGGCGTCCTCATCATCGAGGCGATGGCCCAGGCCGGGGGCGTCTTGGTCGCGGCGCAGATGGATCGTTCCGGGCGGGTGGCGATGCTCGCGTCGGTGGACGGGGTCAAGCTCCGCCGGCCGGTGGTTCCGGGCGATCAGCTCCGCCTGGAGATCAGCGCGGAACGAATCAAGCAAAACTCGGCCTCCGTCTTCGGCATCGCCAAGGTGGGCGACGCCGTGGCCGCCGAGGCCAAGATCCGGTTTGTCCTCGTCGACGCTCATCTTGCCGCGTGAGCAGCTCCTCGGGCCGCGATGATCCGCTGCCTTGCCGCGATGCAAGGGATCGACGCGACGAGGCGCACTCTTGTCAACGGACCCTGGCTTCCGAGGACCAAGTCCCATGGCCACGATGATTGCGGACACCGCGTGCATCGACCCCCGCGCCGACATCGCCGACGATGTCGAGATCGGGCCTTACTGCGTGATCGGGCCCGATGTCAAGATCGGCCAGGGAACGCGGCTGATCGCACATGTCTGCCTGGTCGGCCACACGACCCTGGGAGAGAACAACATCGTTCATCCTTTTGCGGTCATCGGCGGTGAGCCCCAGGATTACTCGTACAAGGGGCAGCCCACGCGCGTCGAGATCGGCGATGACAACGTCTTCCGCGAGGCAGTCACCATCCACCGCGGCAGCGATAAGGAAGAGGGGCTCACCCGGGTCGGATCGAACAACTACCTGATGGCCAACGTCCATGTCGGCCACGATTGCGTGCTCGGCGACCGCATCCTCGTGGCCAACAACTCCATGTTTGCCGGCCACATTCACGTCGAGTCCTTCGCCAACATCTCAGGCGCCGTCGGACTGCACCAGTTCGTCAGGGTCGGCGCCTATAGCTACATCGGCGGCCTGTCGCGAATCGTCCACGACGTGCCCCCTTACATGCTCATCGAGGGAAACCCCTCGAAAGTCCGCTGTATCAACGCGGTCGGTCTGAAGCGGCACGATATCAGCCCCGAGTCGATCTCTTCGCTGCACGAGGCGCACCGGCTGATCTTCCGTGCCCGAATGACCACCCGGCATGCCACCGAAATCCTCGAGGCGCACGGCCATCTCTGTCCGGAAGTCCGCCGCTTGCTCGATTTCATCGAGTTCCAGCAGCAGGGCAAGCATGGACGGGGCCGCGAGCGCGGGAGAGCTTGATCCATGAAACGGCTACGCGTCGGCGTCGTGGGCGTCGGACATCTGGGCCAGCATCATGCGCGAATCCTCGCCGGTCTGCCCGACGTGGAACTCGTGGCAGTGGTCGATTCCCGGCCCGAACAGGCGCAAACCATCGCCGACAAGTTCGGCACCCGCGCCGTTGCCGACTACCGCCTGCTCCTGGACCGGATCGACGCGGTCTCGATCGCCGTTCCCACCATGCTCCACCGCGAGGTCGCCGGGACCTTCCTCGCACGGGGAATTCCCACACTGGTCGAGAAACCCCTGGCCAGCTCGCTGGCCGAGGCGGAGCTGCTCGTGTCCCTGAGCCACTCCACCGGCGCCTTGCTCCAGGTGGGCCATATCGAACGCTTCAACCCCGCGCTTTCGGCACTGCACCAGATGGCCATTCGCCCCAAGTACATCAGTGCCGAGCGGCTTTCCACCTACACGTTTCGCTCGACCGACATCGGAGTCGTGCTGGACTTGATGATCCACGACATCGACCTGGTGCTCTCGCTGGCGAGCGCGCCGGTGCGGTCGGTCTCGGCCGTCGGCGTGAGCCTCTTCGGCGAGCATGAAGACGTGGCCAACGCCCGCGTCGAGTTCGAGAACGGCGCCGTCGCCAACCTCACGGCCAGCCGCGCCAGCTACACGGCTCTGCGGAAGATGCGAATCTGGAGCACCGAAGGTTACGCCTCGCTCGATTTCGCCGCCAAATCCGCAACGCTGGTCCAGCCGTCCGACGAGTTCCTGAGCGGCCGGCTCGACCTGGATGGAGTCGATCTCAGCCAGCCCATGGCGGTGAAAGAGCACCTTTTCGGCAAGGTGCTGCGAGTGGACCACGTCCGGACCGCCGGCCGCGAGCCACTGGCACTTGAGATCGAAGACTTCGTGCAAGCCCTTCGCGGCGGGACGCGCCCCCGGGTCGGCGGTGACGACGCCCTCCGCGCCATGCGCCTGGCCGACCAGATCCTGAAAAGCCTCAACTCCCACCACTGGGACGGCGATGCCTCCGTCACCCCCCTGCCCGCCCAGCCCGTCGAAAGCACTTCCGTGCTCCGTGGCCCCCATGCCTGGCGACTCAAGAACCGTCGCCAGAACCCCTCGGCCGCAGGCCATTGATCACACCCGGCGGCTTTTGCGCCGAGGCCCGCGGCTGGCCGCTTCTCCGCCGTTATCCCTGAAAGCAGCAAAAAGGCCGGGTTGTGCCCGGCCTGTTCACCACACCGCGAACCCTCGGCAGAGGGCAAGGAGTTAACCGCTGTAGTTGCTGCTGTACCTGCAGGAGATCCTCTGACCACTCGGGCAGAATGATGGCCGGATCGAGCTTGAGCCGAATGATGATCTCCTGCAGGCCGACCGTTGGATGGAAGGCCCGCCTGATCTTCTTCGAGGTGGGGATCTGCAGATACTTCGTGAGCATCCAACATGCGAGTTCTGCACCCTTTTACATTGTGGTCTTTTCTTACGCTTTAGAAACTGTTTCAAAAATGGGGCGAGTTGCCGGGTTTCCGGGGTTTTCGCTGGCTATGCCCCTATTTTTGAAACAGTTTCTTAGTGGTGGCGACCACTGGGGAGTTCAGCCAATAGATTGTGTTGTTGTAGAGCATGCCCTGGGCGAACGTGTACTTCGTAGCTGGAGTGAGGCCGGTGACAGCCAGACTAGTGTTGGTTGTGGTAGAGATCAGTTGCCATTTGCCATTGATGACTTCGGCAACGTAATATGCTTGCGCTCCTGGAACGCTGGCCCAGGTGAGGTTGATCTGTGTGCTACTGACAACCATAGCAGTAGGTGCGGCGGGGTGAGAGAGGGTCGTAACCTGTTGGGCTACTGCCCATGTATAGCCGTTAATGTTGCCGGCACCAACTGTGAAGAGATATGAGCTGAATGGATGCAGGCCTACGACCGTGAATGCTGTTGTGGTCTTTGGTAGGGTGGCGATAAGCTGCCAGGTCGTGCCGATGAATTCGGCGACATAATAGGTGGTTGCGGTTGATGTGACCGGCCAGCTGATTCCTACGGTTGTAGTGGATATTGGCGTAGCAGTGAATGCCGGGGCTGGTGGCGCAGTCGTATGGGCCTTGGAGACGTTGATGGTGGCGGTTCTGGTCACGGAGTTGTAGTCGGCTGTGTCGGTCGGCGTGAACGTGACCGACAGCGTCTCATTGGCGCCTGCGGACAGCACTGTGCCCGCTGCCGGCGTGTAGACGAAGCTACCCGGCACGGTCGTGGTGGCGTCGAGCTGGGTGGCGCCCAGCGCCGTGCCGTAGGTGATGGCGGCGGGGTTGGCCCAGGAGATCGTCGGCGTCGCTGGCAAGACGTTGATCGTCGCGGTTGCGGTGGCCGTGGTGTAGTCGGTCGTGTCGGTGGGAGTGAAGGCGACCGACAGGCTCTGGTTGTTGCCGGCGCCTAGGACCGTCCCCGCGGCCGTCGCGTAGGAGAACGTCCCCGGCACGCTGGCCGTGGCGTCGAGCTGGGTCGCGCTCAGGGTCGCGCCGTAGACGATGTTCGCCGGATTGGCCCAGGAGATCGTGAGCGTCGCTGGCAAGACGTTGATCGTCGCGGTTGCGGTGGCAGTGGTGTAGTCGGTCGTGTCGCTGGGTGTGAAGGAGACCGACAGGCTCTGGTTGTTGCCGGGGCCCAGGATGGCGCCTGCGGCCCGCGTGTAGGTGAACGTCCCCGCCACGTTGGCCGTGGCGTCGAGCTGCGTTCCGCCCAGGGCCGTGCCGTAGACGATGTTCGCCGGATTGGTCCAGGAGATCGTGGGCGTCGCCGGCAAGACGTCGATCGTCGCGGTTGCGGTGGCAGTGGTGTAGTCGGTCGCGTCGGTGGGGGTGAAGACGACCGAGAGCGTCTGGTTGTTGCCGGCGCCCAGGATGGGGCCCGCGGCCGGAGTGTACGTGAAGGTCCCGGGCACGCTGGCCGTGGCGTCGAGCTGCGTTCCGCTCAGGGCCGTGCCGTAGACGATGTTCGCCGGATTGGTCCAGGAGATCGTCGGCGTCGCCGGCAAGACGTTGATCGTCGCGGTTGCGGTGGCAGTGGTGTAGTCGGTCGTGTCGCTGGGCGTGAAGGAGACCGACAGGGTCTGGTTGTTGCCGACGCGCAGGACCGTCCCCGCGGCCCGCGCGTAGGAGAAAGTCCCGGGCACGCCGGCTGTGGCGTCGAGTTGCGTTCCGCTCAGGGCCGTGCCGTAGACGATGTTCGCGGGATTGGCCCAGGAGATCGTCGGCGTCGCCGGCAAGACGTTGATCGTCGCGGCTGCGGTGGCACTGGCGTAGTCGGTCGTGTCGGTCGGCGTGAAGGTGACCGTGAGCGTCTGGTTGTTGCCAGCGCCCAGGACCATCCCAGCGGCCTGCGTATAGGTGAACGTCCCCGCCACGTTGACCGTGGCGTTGAGCTGCGTTCCGCTCAGGGCCGTGCCGTAGACGATGGCCGCCGGATTGGTCCAGGAGATCGTCGGCGTCGCTGGCAAGACGTTGATCGTCGCGGTTGCGGTGGCACTGGTGTAGTCGAGAGTGTCGGTCGGCGTGAAGGTGACCGTGAGCGTCTGGTTGTTGCCAGCGCCCAGGACCGTTCCAGCGGCCAGCGTATATGTGAAAGTCCCGGGGACGCTGGCCGTGGCGTCGAGCTGGGTGCCGTCGAGTGCGGTGCCGTACGTGATGTCGGCGGGATTCGGCCAGGTCAGCACCGGCGTGGTCTTCTGCACGTAGGTATTGCCGTCGCCGCCGCCGTTGACGACGGAGTTGTTGCCAAAGTAAGAACCGTACCAGACGAGGGTGTTCGTGGCCAAGACGAAGCCGCCACCACCGGCGCCGGTGTAGATGTCGAGGTAGCCGGTCCCGAAGTCAATACCGGAGGGGTCAACCACGCCACCAAGAATGTCCGTGTTGTTGGCGCCGCCCTGGTAGATGTACGTCCACTCGCCCACGACGACTTGGTCAGCAGTCGCTGGCAACCCTGTCGTGGTTGCGATCAACACGACGTTGTTGCCGAGGCCAGGGCCGTCACCGCTGATTACTGGATCAGCGTCGGTCGATCCCTCACCAAAGAGGACGTTCTGGAAGATAAAGAGGCTGCTGTTGATAGTGGTCCCGTCGATGTTGACAAAATCACCCGTGGGCGCCGAACAATCCACCGGCATGCCGTCAAGGCTGTCGCCCTGTATGATCAACACGTTGTTGAAGACGTTTTGGAGGGTGTACTCCGTGCCCACTGGGGTAATTGTAACACCATCTTCGTAGCCGTTGCCTTGGACGATTTTCAACAGTCCGAAGTAGTCTGTGACGATCGGCCCGCTCGGAGTCGTGTACCCAGCCGAGTCGGCGGAGATTACGATGGAATCGCCAGCGGCATCGCCCTGGGTTACCGAGATGTTGCCAGCAGTGACTGTGGTACTATCCACGAGGACGGTATCTGGAGTCGTATTAGTCCCGACGTCGCTCTGTATGATCACCACGCAGTTGAAG
>JBAUOX010001071.1:0-3735 GCA_049579985.1 Isosphaeraceae bacterium
TACCCATCACAGCCGGGGCGGCTCAACCAGGCGGCCACAATCCTGGGCGCAGTCTGGACGGTCCCGCTCGGCTGGCTGATCTGGAGCCTGCCGGCGAGCACGACCCCGCGTCACGATCCGTCAATCCAGCGTCTGGCTGTGGCCACCCTGTTTTACCCGGTTTTCTACCTGGGCGTTTCCTGGATAGTCACGCTGAACCACTGGACGAGGCCGTCGCCCGAGCGATGAGCGATCCAATACTACAGCGCTGGATCGATCGCCGTCGAGAATGCGAACGATGCCGGGGAAGTCGCTTACAACAAGCCTGAAGCGCCAGCGAAGGGCATTCAAAGATATGTATTTTCGAACACCATTCGCTGGCGCTTCAGGCTTGTGAGACCGAGGCTTCACCGGCCCGGGCCTGCCTCTGGCCCTCGTCCACGTCCACCATCCAGAGCAATAGGCCGCCAAAGGCAAAGAAGCCGATCACACCGAGAATCGCCCCTCGACTCGATCCCGACAGGGTGTTGATGACGGCGAACAGCAAGGGCCCGAAGATGCCGGCAAACTTCTCGACGACGGCGAAGAAGCCGAAATACTCCCCCGACTTGTCGCGGGGAATCAGGCTGGCGAAAAGCGAGCGGCTCAGAGCCTGGGTGCCCCCCTGCACCATCCCGACCAGGATCGCCAAGGTCAGGAAATCCTCTTCGGTGCGCATCGAGTAGCCGACGATGCAAATCCCAGTGTAAGCAACCAGCCCGAGGAGGATCGACCGCTTGGCCCCGATCTTGCCGGCCAGCATGCCGAAGAGAAACGAAAAGGGAATGCCGACGAACTGGACGAGCAGGATGGCCTTGATCATCGCCCCCTCGTCGATGCCCATTTCCGTGCCGTAGATGGTTGCCATGCGGATGATCGTGCCGATGCCGTCGTTGTAGATCAGGAAGGCCAGCAGCATCAAGAACCCCTGACGATAGCGGCGGAGCTCGCGCGACGTCTCGGCCAGGCGAGCCAGAACGGCCCGGATCGAGCTCTTGCCGCGGAGTTCGTCGCGGGCGAGGACGGCCCGCGGCTCCGGCACCCGGCGAAACAGCGGGATCGAGAAGACGAGCCACCAGATCGCGACCGACAGAAAAGCCAGCCGCATCGGCAGGGTTGCCTGGGGCTCACTGAGATTCGGTCCCCCGGGAAGGCCAAACCAACCGGGCTTCAAGTACCACGCGAGGTTGAGGGCGAGCAAGAGCCCGCCTCCCAGGTAGCCCAGCGCGTAGCCCGAGCTCGAGACCCGGTCGATCTCGTCGTCGCGGGCGATGTGCGGCAGCAGGGCATCGTAAAAGACGAAGCTGCCGTTGGCCCCGATGTTGGCCAGGATGAAGAGGACGGAGGCCAGGACCCAGTCGCCCGTGTGGATGAAATACATCCCGGCGACCGAGGCTGCACCCAGAGCAAGAAACACTGCAAGCAGCTTCTTTTTGCGAGCCGTGTAGTCGGCAAAGGCCCCGAGGATCGGAGAGAGCACGGCGATGATGACCATGCCGATCGTGGTCGCGATGGCGAGCTGACGAGATGCGACCTGAGGCTCGAGCCCGGCACAGGCGACCTTCGAGTAGTAGATCGGGAAGACGGCCGTGATGATCGTACAGACCATCGCCGAGTTGGCCCAGTCGTACATCGCCCACGCGCGGAGCTCGGGCCGACTCAGACCGAGCGCGTCCAGGGCTCGGGGCAGCCACGGTTTGCCGATCGTCGGCCCGAGATCCTCGACGGCTCGGTCCTGCATTGCGTCACTCCTCCACGAGCAGCGGCCCGGAGCATGATCCTCGAGGCGGCCAAACCGGTTCCACCGGTCACCTCTTCTTGCCCTGCCGGGTTCTTCCCCGGCGCCACTCCGGCCAGCGCTCGATTTGTACGCGAAAGCCTCCCAGCTTGACCAGATCGGATTCTCGCTCACGACGTCCAAGCTCGAGCGACTCTCGTTGCCAGGAGTCGAGTTCGAGCCAGCCGCGTATCTCCGGGGGCATGCGCCGCAAAGCGTCCACGAACGTCCTGAAAACCTTGCCCGGATGGTGATCAGCCCGCTAGACTGTCAGTCTGTAGAGCTCACCGCGCCGGTGAACCGATTCGACATCCCCATCCACAGGATTGTCAATGAACACGGTGCCTCTTCAGGAAGACGTATTCCAGGAGCTGAGGCAAGCCTGCTGCGAGCTGCGCGAACGGCTGCGGGCAGGAGAGTCTGCGCGTGTTGAAGAGTTGCTGGAGATTCATCCGCTCTTGGCACGCAATGACGAGGCGGTTCTCGAGCTGATCCATGCGGAAGTCAGCACCCGGAACGACATGGGCCAGAGGCCCACGCTCGAGGAGTGGGTGGAGCGGTTCCCGAGGTTGCTGCCCCGGATGGAGCAGATTGTCTCGCTGCGTTCTGTTTTCGACTCGGAGATGCCGACTCTTTCGGACTCCTCGGCCGGCACGGCGGATCCGCTGGCGTCCGTGCAGGCGCCGGACGGACGGCTGCGGATCGGCAACTACCAGATCCTCCAGGAGATCGGCCGGGGAGGCATGGGGGTCGTCTACAAGGCGAGACAGGCCAAGCTGAGCCGGATCGTCGCCCTCAAGATGATCCTGGCCGGGGAGCATGCCGGCCTGCGGGAACGAGCACGGCTGCGCAACGAGGCCCAGGCGGCCGCGCAGTTGATGCATCCCAACGTCGTGCAGATCTTCGAGATCGGCGAGCACGAGGGCCTTCCTTTTCTGGCCATGGAGTATGTCGCGGGTGGGAACCTGACGCGCACGCTGCGAGCCCTGCCCCAGGCGTTTCGCTGGTCGGCCCGCCTGACCGAGACCATGGCCCGGGCGATCCATGTGGCTCACCTGCGCGGGATCGTTCACCGCGACTTGAACCCGAGCAATATTCTCATAGCAATCGATGGCACACCCAAGATCTCCGACTTCGGTCTGGCCAAGTTCTTGGTGGATGACAACGGGCTCTCGCTCAACGGCGTGATCCTGGGTACTCCCTCTTACATGGCCCCGGAGCAAGTCTCGGGTAATGGCCGGACCGTAGGGCCCGGCACCGACGTCTACGCCCTGGGAGCGCTGCTCTACGAGATGCTGACGGGCGCGGCTCCGTTCCGGGGGTTCACCCCGATGGAAACCCTCTGTCAGGTCATGGAGGCGGAGCTTGTTCCGCCCTCGCGGCTACGTCACGGCGTGCCCGAAGACCTGGAGACCATCTGCCTGAAGTGCCTGGATCGTGATCCGGCCAGGCGCTATTCCAGCGCGGAGGACCTGGCCGAGGACCTGAGGCTGTACCAGGAGAACCAGCCGATCCGGGCCCGCCGCACCTCGACATTCCGTCAGGCGCTGCAATGGACCCGCCGCCAACCTCAGGCCGCGCGATTGCTAGGACTCTGCTTCCTGCTCATTTTGACGCTTCTGGGCGTTGTCGTCGCGTACAGTCTCTATGTCACAGACCAGAACCGCGTGGCCGAGCTCGCCTGGTCGCGGGCAATCAAGCTGAAGAACGAGATTGCTATCGAGCGTGATAAGTACAGCAACCAAGCTAGTACAGCGCGCAGGCGAACTTACGATGCCCAGTTATTTCAGGTCAAGCAAAGCATCGAATCCGGCCAGATCGAGCTTGCACACGAATTATTTCAACCAGTACTTGATAGTTTTGCCGCGACTGCAAAGGACCCGGCAGGCTTTGAGCTGCAGTACCTGAACCGGCTGATTGAACAGTCCGCGTGGTTGCTC
>JBAUOX010001072.1:0-11702 GCA_049579985.1 Isosphaeraceae bacterium
ACTCCTCGCTCTTGCCGTCGTGGTACTCCCAGGCGTTGTCGAGGAAGTTGACGCCGGCATCGACCGCCTCGTGGACAATGGCGATGGCTTCCCGGAGGGACGGGGCGTCGCCCAGGCTGTAGCCGCCTAGCCCGATGACGGAGACCGTCTCCCCGGTCCGCCCGAACGGTTTGCGCGGGATCCGATCGGGTCCGGTGTTGCTCAGCCCGAGTCGGGGCGGCGCCTCGGCCCAGAGCGAGGCACCGGACACGGTCAGTCCCGCGCCGACGAGGCCGGCGGTCTGCAGGAAGTCACGGCGGTTGGGGCCGAAGCCGCTAAGGTGTCAGTTCTGTTTTTCGTTGAAAAAAGAACTCACACCAATTGTTTTCCGTTAAAAAAAGAACTCACACCAATTGTTTTCTCCAATTGTTTTCTCCCGGTGAAGCCGTTGACTGGGCCCCCCGCCTTCAAGTTTAATTGAGGCAGGGGTTAGAGTCAGAAATTGTGTATTTCGGGATGAGATGTGCGCCGATGCCATTACCCAAGGCGTTGCTCGTTGGGAGCCCGGTGGTGCCATGCGGGGGGCTCGCCCCGACGACAGCCGCGGCGGCGCCGTCCGGGGGGGGCGCCACGGTCGCTCCAGGCAAGGGCGGCCACCCTTTCACGATGCAGACGCAGAACCAGGACAACTAGTGCTGGGCAGCGGTCGCGACGAGCACCTCCCTTTACTACAACTTGTCCAGCGGGTGGACCCAATGCCAGGTGGCCAACAACATCCTGTCCCGTCCCAGCGGAGTGGACTGTTGCGCCTCTGGCTCGGACCCCGAATGCGACGTCGAATGGTACCTTGACAGGGCCCTGACCGCGACGTCCAACCTGCTCGATGTCCGTGTCGGCGTCGTCGGTTTCCTCGACCTGACGGTACTGTTTAACGACGACCGTCCGCTGGCGGCCCGCGTCGAGTGGGCCGGGGGCGGGGGGCACTTCGTGGTATTGCACCAGTGGGAGAAAACCGCTTCGGGCACGGAATTCGTCGTCGTTGCCGATCCCTATTACGGCGGGCGCACCGTGCCGTATAATGATTGCGTCAATCGCTATCCAGCCACCGGCACGACGAACGGGACGTGGACTCACTCGTACTGGACCCAGCCCTGACGGGAGGCTTGCGGGCCATGGCGCTGATCTTCGATCGGAAAGTGCCTGCCGGAATCATCGATAAGGCCAGGAGCACGCTGGGCGACCTAGCCGCCGTGCCGGACTCGCGTGGGGGGCAGTCGCCGCTGGCCAAGGCCATCGTTAGCAACACCCCGCTGCCTGTCTATTCGCTCCGGCTCGACGCCCTAGCGCAGGGCGTCGGCCCGTGGGACGCCGGCTTGGCCGACGCCGAGCCCGAGAGCTGGCGCGTGTTCGTGATGATGAACGGCTGCAACGAGCCGACGGGCGTGGCCGACGTGGCCTCCTCGCCCGGGGAGGCGGGCGGGGCGCGGTTCCTGAGCTACACCCGGGGGCCACAGGTCGCCGCCTCCGGCCAGGTCCTGACCGACGCCGAGGACGCCGAGCCGCTCCGGAGCCGGAAATTCCAACCAGGCTTCCTGGAAATCCCTGGCATCAATGTCTCGGCCGTGTGGCTCAAGGCCCTCGACGGCCAAGGCGACGTTGTCATCCCGGTCGATCCGGTCCCACGCTTCCTCAGCGACCGCCACAACTACACCCTACGCGAGTTTCTCGAACTCGCCCGGGCTCGCGCCGTCCAGCGCCTCAAGTTCAACAACTCCCCGCGAGGCGACGACCCCAATCCGCCGTTGGCCCGGGCACCACATCCCGATCAACTGCAAGACGAGACGGTGGCACTTGGCCCGTTCGGTGGTGAGGAGCGAGGCGAAATGGCGGGACCATTCCCCAGCTATCAGACGGCCCTTCTACGAGATTACTCGTTACCGCTGCGCGACCTCGCAGCGCGGATCTTCGGTTACGTCAAGGGCGCTGAGCCGAGTTGCGCGAGGCCAGAGGAAGGGAGTTACAGCGTCGACGCTTCCTCCTGCCTCGCAGGAGAGGAGGAGGGGCGAACCGCGGCGAAGATTGTCATCATTGAAAGAGGCAGGGGAAAGCGATCTCCTGAGCTGCATTCCCTGGTCGATGGCGTTTACATCCTCGTCCGATCCACTGACCCTTTGGGGGGTCGCATTTGGGGGAGCCGAGTACCGCACGATTTCGCCGCGCTCTTCGCTCTGATGAAGCGAGACGAGATGATGGCCGTCACGCCCTGGTATCATGTCGGGTTTTCCTACTTTCTTTTCAACGAGACCCGCCATGGAGTTATGCATGTTGCAGACATGCTAATCGCCTGCGGTCGGCTATAATGAACGGATAATTGGTGTCAGTTCTGTTTTTCGTTGAAAACAGAACCGACATTAATTGTTTTGCGGACAGTTTCACCAGTGGACGTAACGGCAGTAAATGGGTCGCAACCCACGTATTGCGCTTAGGTTGCTGCCGAGCTACTCGCCGACGTTGAGGAGCAAACTGTCCGCGGTGCAACCGCTTCGGAGAGTGTACAGCAGACTGTCATCGGGAGCTCGGACATGATATCGACGGGTCTTGTGGATAGCAGAGAAGAGCAGGTCGCCAGCAGGGATGGGGGCTTGACACTTGCCAGGCACAAGGTCCGAGTGGATGGAAAGTTTTTTTCTCGTGGTGGGCAGCGGATACGAATTCAGGGCGTGACGTATGGCCCGTTCGCTCCCGATGCGGAGGGCCAGCCATTCCCTATGCGAAGCCGAGTCCAGGAAGACTTCACCCTCATGAGAGGAGGTGGGATCAACGCGATTCGCACCTACCACGTCCCCTCCGAGTGGTTCTTCCGCCTTGCGGAGGAGCAGAAGATGGCAGTTCTCGTGGGGATGCCCTGGGCAGACGTACCCTGCCGCAGGCACTTCGATTTCATCGAGAGCCGCCACGTCCGGCGCGAGGCGCGACAATTCGTTCGGCAGGCCGCCCAACTCGGCCGGGGGCATACCTGCGTCCTCGCGTACAGCATCGGCAACGAGATTCCCCCCGATATCCTCCGCTGGCACGGCGTGCGGCGCGTGGAGTGCTTCCTCGCGGAGCTGCGAGACGTGATCAAACAGGCCGATCCGGAAGGCCTGGTCACCTACAGCAGCTACCCGCCGTCCGAGTACCTGGACCTCTCGTTCCTCGACTTCGCGACCTTCAATGTCTACCTTCACGATCGGGACAAGTTCCGCAGCTACCTGTTCCGGCTCCAGAACCTCGTCGAAGACAAGCCCTTGCTCCTCGGGGAACTAGGCATGGACACGCTCCGCCATGGCGAGCAAGAGCAGGCCCGGTTCCTCGTCGGCCATGTGCGCGAGGCTGTGCTGATGGGGTTAGCCGGGGCCTTCCTCTTCTCCTGGACGGACGACTGGCACACCGGCGGAAGCCAGATCGAGGACTGGGCCTTTGGCATCACCACCGCCGACCGGCTCCCGAAGGCATCGTACCACGCCCTCCGCGAGGTGTTCGCCGACTCGCCCGGCGCACTGCTGTCAGAAACGCCGCGCGTGTCGGTGATCGTCTGCACATACAACGGCGGATGGACGCTCGACCAGTGCCTGCGCTCGTTGTTGGCCCTCGACTATCCCGACTATGAGGTCATCGTCGTCGATGATGGCTCGACGGACGACACGCGGGCGATCATCTCGCGCTTTCCGGGTGTCCGAACCATTCACCAGGCCAACCAGGGCTTGAGCATCGCCCGGAACGTCGGGCTGCGGGAGGCCACCGGAGCGATCGTCGCCTACACCGATTCCGACTGCTTCGCCGATCCGGACTGGCTGACGCACCTGATCTACCAGCTCCAGCGCTCCGGGGCGGCGGCAGTCGGCGGGCCGAACCTGACCCCCGAGGATGGCAGGCTCGCCGCGTGCGTGGCGGCCTCCCCGGGTCAGCCGACGCATGTCCTGGAGAGCGACCAGATGGCCGAGCACATCCCTGGCTGCAACATGGCCTTCTGTCGCGAGGCGCTGCTGGCCATCAATGGGTTCGACCCCCAGTACCGCAAGGCGGGCGATGACGTCGATATCTGCTGGCGGCTCCAGCAGGCCGGATTCTGGATTACGTTCGCACCTGGGGCCTTCGTCTGGCATCACCGCCGCCAAAATCCGCGCGCCTATTTCCGGCAGCAGGTCGGGTACGGCGAGGCCGAGACGCTGTTGCGGTTCAAGCACCCGGATAAGTTCAACGGCCGTGGGGATGGCAAGTGGCGTGGCGTCGTGTACGGGGCCTCGTTGCGAGGCGTGCGGATCGGCGAGGGCATCATCTATCGGGGGACCTTCAGTGCCGGCTTTTTCCAGTGCCTCTATCAGCCAGGCCCAGCGCACTGGGCCATGCTGCCCAGCACCCTGGAGTGGCACCTGGCTATCGCGATGATCGGGCTGATGGCGGTCGTCTGGTCGCCCGCCCGGATCCTCGTGGCGGGCATGCTGGGGCTGTCGCTGGCCATCGCAGCGCTGCAGGCAGCGCAGGCCGTATCGCTCCGCAGCACGGAGGATTCCGGTCCCGCCTGCTGATCATGGCACTGTGCTACGCCCAGCCACTTGTCCGGTCCTGGTGGCGATACCGGACACGCCTGATCTCTTACAGCGCCCCGACGACAGACCCGGCGCTACGGGACGGCCGCCGGGTGCAGTTGCCGCTGACCGGCAGGCGAACGGTATCGTACTGGACGGAGGAGGGACACGATCGCGTGGAGTTGCTGGGTCGGGTTATTGCCTACCTGGCCGAGCATCGGTGGGGCAAGGTGCTCGACTCGGGATGGTCGGACTGGGACCTGGAAATCTACTGCCATCCCGAGACCATCGTGCGGGTCTGCACGGCTCAGGAGGATTACGGGGGCAACAAGCGCCAGATCCGCGTCCGCTATCGCCTGCGGCCGAGCGGGTCCATGCGGGCGATCGGGATCGCCGCCGTCCTGTCGGCCGCAATCGCGATCGGCTCCCGGTCCTGGCCCGTCGCCCTGGGGGCGTTGGCGCTGCTGGCGGTCGATACCGGGCTCTGGTGGTACGGGGCTCACCGGGCATCGCAGGTGATCGCGATCATCGACACTCTGGCGAGTCGAATGCGCGCGGTGCCCTACGACCCGGGACGCGGGCAGGGTGAGAGAGCAAAGGTGCACTGGTGGAAACGGAAGAAGGTCGATGTCGCGCGTGAGAGTGTTTAAACTACCCGAGGATCCGAGGGATTATGATGGCCATTGCCGGGAGCACTGACCTCACTCTCTATCGACGGCTGCTGCGCCTGATGTGGCCATTCTGGCCCCACATCGCGGGGGGTTTCCTGCTCAGCCTGCTCGCAGGCCCCCTGGCGCTGCTGACGCCGCTGCCGCTGCAGATTGCCGTCGACGGCGTCCTCGGCCCCCGCCCGCTCCCTGGTCTTCTCGGCGCGCTGCTGCCAGCCGCCGTCGCAAACTCCGACACGTCCATCCTGCTCGTCGCCGCCGGCCTCGCCGTGGCGATCGCCTTGGCGACCCAGCTCCAGGGGTTCGCCAGCTCGTTGCTGAGCACGTACACTGGCGAGAGGCTGGTCCTGAGTTTCCGGGCCCAGCTCTTCCGTCATGCCCAGCGCCTCTCGCTCGCGTACCACGATTCGAAAGGCACGGCTGATTCGATCTACCGGATCCAGTACGATGCCTTCTCTCTCCCGTACCTCGTGATCGACGGCGCCCTCCCCTTCGTCGCCGCCTGCGTCACGCTCGCCGGGATGATCTACGTCATGATCCGGATCGACTGGCAACTGGCCCTGGTCGCGCTGGCGATCTCGCCGGTCCTTTTGCTGGTCTCGCGGATCTATCGCCGGCGTCTGCGGTGCCAGTCGCAGGAAGTGAAGAAGCTCGAGAGCTCCGCTTTGGCCGTACTGCAGGAGGTGCTGTCGGCGCTGCGGGTCGTGAAGGCCTTCGGGCAGGAGGACCGTGAGCAGGAGCGCCTGGACCGCCGGTATAGCGAGGGCATGCAGGCGCGCCTCCGCCTCCTCCTGATCGAGGGCGGGTTCGACCTCATCATCGGCTTGACCACCGCGGTCGGGATGGCCACCGGGCTCGTCATCGGCATGCGCCACGTCCGCTCGGGCGCGCTGACGTTGGGCCAACTGCTCCTGGTGATGGGCTACCTGTCGCAACTCTACGCCCCGTTGAAGACGATCGGCAGGAAAGCGGCCAGCGTGCAGTCCCACCTAGCCGGCGCCGAGCGTGCCTGCGCGCTTCTCGACGAGGCGCCGGATATCGCCGAGCGGTCGCAAGTCCGGCCCCTCACGCGCGCCAGAGGGGACGTGGCCTTCCAAGGAGTCGGCTTCGGTTACGGTGACGACCGCCCTGTCCTGCGCGATCTCTCGTTCGAGATCGGCGCCGGGACCCGCGTGGGCATCGCAGGCACGACGGGTGCGGGCAAGACCACGCTGGTCAGCCTGCTGACCCGGTTTTATGATCCCACCGCCGGTCAGATCTTGCTCGACGGCGTGGATCTGCGCGACTACAGTTTAACCGACCTGCGCAGCCAATTCGCCCTCGTTCTTCAGGAGACAGTCCTCTTCTCGACCAGCATCGCCGAGAACATCGCCTACGCCCTCCCCGGCGCCAGCGGTGAGGCGATCGTGGAAGCGGCGAAGGTGGCCAACGCCCACGAGTTCATCGCCCGCCTGCCCCGAGGCTACGCGACCCAAGTCGGAGAGCGCGGCATGGCCCTCTCGGGCGGAGAGCGCCAGCGCATCGCACTGGCGCGCGCGTTCTTGAGGGATGCCCCTATCCTCATCTTCGACGAGCCCACCAGCGCCGTCGACACGAGGACCGAGGCCGCGATCCTGGAGGCGCTGGAGCGCCTCATGTGGAGCCGCACCACCTTCCTGATCGCCCACCGCGCGAGCACCCTGGCGCGCTGCGACGTGCTGTTGATCATCGAGAAGGGGCGGCTCGCCGTCATGACATCGGATGTATCCACCGCCCTCCGCGAGGCGACCAGACCCGGCGGGCGCGACGCGACCCTCAGCGGGAGCAAGGCCAGTGCTTGAAGACACCACCCACGCGACCATCTCGATAGATCCGGAGGAGCACCCTGCCCTCACGGCCTGGCGTGAGTTCCGTGGCGAGCGAGTTGGGACCGAGCGGATCGAGGTCGTGACCCTGAAGTGCCGAGAGAAGTCGGCCGTCTACCGGCTCGTGGGCGCCGGGCCGGGGGAATCGGCCGTGATCGTCAAGCGGTGCTTACGGACGACCGGGCTGATTGAACACACCATCTACAAGAACGTCCTGCCCCACCTGCCCGTCAGCGCTCTCCGCTCCTACGGTCTTGTCGAGGGGGAGGGTGGCCGGTCCTGCTGGCTGTTCCTCGAGGACGCCTGCGGGGAGGTGTATTCGCCGGAAAATGCGGCGCATCGCGCCCTCGCTGCGCAGTGGCTGGGCCTCATGCACACGTCGGCGACGCGCATCACCCCGCCGCCCGATTTGCCCGATCGGGGGCCAGGCCACTACTTGGGGCTCCTGCGCTCGACACGCGAGATCATCCTGAGCAGCCTGACCAATCCCGCCCTGACCGACGACGACGTTGCGGTGCTGGAGAGCATCGTCCGGCAGTACAACAACCTGGAGGCGCGGTGGGATCGGGTGCAGAAGTGCTGTTACGGGGTGCCGAGGACCCTCGTTCACAACGACTTCGCTGGCCATAACATGCGCATCCGGACGAGGGAGGCCGGGGCAACCCTGCTGCCCTTCGACTGGGAGTTCGCGGGCTGGGGGATCCCGGCTGTGGACTTGGTCCTCTCGCTGCTACCGTCCCGTCGTTTCTCCTGGAATCCAGATCTCGTGGCTTACTGGGCGGTCGTGCGAGAGGACTGGCCCGAGTTCGATCTTCAGGCCATCCGGCGCTGGGCGAACTTGGCGACGTGGTTCCGGTGCCTGAACGCGATTAGCTGGGATGCCCCCGAACTCGCGCAGAACTGGGCCGGGGAGTTCATAGATACGATCAGATACTATCAGGCCGTCATGGACTGCGCGCTCCAGGAGGAGGAATGAGTTCCTGGCCGGGTGGCCCCAGGGGATTGCTCCCCTGGGCGTTGGAAATTGGTGTCAGTTCGATTTTCTCGGGGTTAAACGAACTGTCACCAATTTCTCGGCAAATCTCGCGCCTTGACAACAGTATCATAAGATGATACTATTGAGGACAGGATAAGTCAGAAGCACCAACGTACGCTGGAAGCGATTTTCGACGAGCCGGTCAGGTCCAACATTCCCTGGCGGGACATCGAGGGCATGCTCAAGGCCACCGGTGCGGAAGTCACCGAGGGCTAGGGATCACGGGTCCGCATCGCCCGGAACGGGGTACGGGCGGTTTTTCACCGGCCACACCCGCAAAAGGAAACCGACAAGGGAGCGGTTCGTTCCATGCGACGGTTCCTGGCAGAGGCAGGAGTGACGCCATGATGGAATACAAAGGGTATGTTGGCAAAGTTGAATTCGACGACGAAGCGGGGATCTTCCACGGCGAGGTTCTCGACACGCGGGACGTGATCACCTTCCAGGGACGAAGCGTTGACGAGTTGAAAACCGCCTTCCAAGAATCGATTGACGATTATCTCGCCTTCTGCAAGCAGTGTGGGGAAGAGCCGAACAAACCGTTCTCGGGCCAGTTCGTTACCCGCATTCCGCCTGAGCTTTATCGCCAGGTCAATCTGGCGGCGCGCATTTCCCGTTGAAAACAGAACTGACACCAATTGTTTTTTCCCAGAAGAACTACTGCTAAACTGGCACACCCCAATACCTTAAGGTTCCACTGTCCATTAGATCTGCCCTTGGTAATTATCCCGCGCCATCGTAGGGTGAACATTCAAGAGCTCGGCGGTAAGACGACTCACTCGGCGCTCCGCTGGGGCCACCCACATAGTTCAAACTCTGGGTGGCCCCTTCCGCGCCTTGGATATCCCTCATGGCCGTTTCGAGAGTAGGTCCGCCACGGCGATCCGGGCGACTTCTATTCCATTGATGTTGACGGGAGCTTGTTCGCCTGGCCCGAAGTCCACTCGATGTCGATACTGGCCCGCGCCCTCGTCCGGGTCGGCATAGACCTCGATCCGGCCGTCACGCAGGTTGACGATCCAGTAGACGGGAATTCCGGCAAGAGCGTAACGCTCCTTCTTCACGCCCTGATCATCGTCCAGGGTCGTGTTCCCTACTTCGACTACGAGGTAAAGATCCGCCGGTCCCGGATGCCTGCCGCGAAGCGCTGCCCTTGTCCCGCGGACGATCGCGAGATCCGGCTCGGGCTCGTCATAGTCCGGGATGCGGACGGGGTGTTCCTTGCGGACGTGCCAGGCATCAGACTGACGAGCCGCAAGCGTCTCCCCTAGCTCGTCGACCGCCCACACATGCTCCGGATTCTGAGGCATCTTTCGCACCAGCACCCCGCCCAAGAGTTCGACCGGATCATGTTCATCGAGCGTCCCGTCCCTGACCATCCGGTCATACTGGTCGACCGTCAGACGGTAAACGTGACTCGGCGATGGAAGCGTCATCGGCATCGGTTGCGTCGGTGTGATCGTGGACATGAGCTTCACTCCTGAGTTCAGGCCCTTTGATCCGGAGGCGCATCCTCGATGCCGATTTCCCGAGCATCGCGGGCAACTGCCTGATCGATCAGGCGGGAGAGAGTCGAGCCGTTGACGGCCACGGCCCTGGTGATCCAATCGAAATAGGCTGAACTCACTCGATAGCCAAGGGTCTTGAAAGACTTGTCTGGGACCGCCGGCCGGCCGCGGCGCGCCTTTGTCTGTGGGGTTACCATCATCGCGCCCTCGTCGATTCGTGTACCAGCTCTCGTGAGCAAGGAGTATAGACTGTACGTACACAAAAGACCAGCGAGGCAACGACATTGGTCGCCTACCCGGACTCCATGCTCCGCAACAGAGCATGGCAAAGATCCACACGGGTTGCCGCCCGCTCCGCCTCGGGACCAGGAGACCCATCGAACCGCTATCGTGAGCATCGCGTCCCGGCATCTCTGTGCCCCTGCCCTATCGTGAGAGATCACATCGTGTGTGGGCCCGCCCCGTGCTGGATTGTTGTGCCCCTACGGGGCGAAACAGCTCAGCACAGGGCGAAGCCCTGTCCGTTGATCTCCCTGGCCTCGCGGAGGAATTTGATCTCCAGCCTGTTCTCGTCGCCGGCGCGAGCGGTTATCCTGGTACTTGGGCGGTCGTCGGGCGGACAGCCTGGCCGCGGAGGGGTTCGGGAATGAAAAACGGACGCGTTCGACTCAATATCGGCGAGCGACGACCGAAAAGGCATGTGGAGGAGGTATCCTGACCATGTCATACGGCGGAAATGCCGATCCTAATGGGATCCAGGTGACCTTTCTGGATCAGACCGGGTCCAAGTCGGTCAAGGCGGTCATCGCCTTTACGGTGCCCGTCAGCCGGATCATTCCCAACATCATCACCAAGATGAACTTGCCTGCGACCAGTCCCGATGGGCAGCCCATGAGCTACGCGCTGGACCATAAGGAAGGGGGCCGTCGCCTGCTGGAAAACTGGACGCTTGTCGAGGCCGGCATCCAGAACGGCGACCACCTGATCGTCTACCCCGAGGTCGTGGCTGGTTGCGGCTAACCGAGGCGAGGCTCGCGGTTGGGACCATCACCCCGGCAGCCTCACAACGTCCGCTTGATTGGACCTCGGACAAGGAGGCCATGTGCAAGCAGGGGTGTTGAACGCACGCGCTGAGAACCCGGGAGACGCGACGATCCAGGCGAACGGTCTTGTGCCGGATCGCAACAAACTCCAGCTTCCTTGACTCGATCCCCCTGACTGAGAGGACGGCTCCGCGCCCGCCGCGGATTGCCGCGAGAGCATGCACGAATCGCCGCGAATCCGCCGCCTTAGAAACGACCTGACGGCACTGGAGAGGCTTCGCTCGGAAAGTTCCGCCTTTGAGTTCCAGGCCACCGGCAACCCTCCGCATCATTACCTTATCACCTTCAAAGGTAAAGGTTTGTGTCGTGATCGCGGGAAGGTCAAGATCGTCCATTGCCATCGCGTGGAGATCAAGCTGGGTGCCTCTTATCCCCGGACGATTCCCGAACTTCGCTGGCTGACCTCGGTTTACCACCCCAATATCTCGGAGATCGGCATGGTTTGCCTGGGGGGTTACGGTACGCACTGGGTGCCCAGCGTCCAGCTCGACGAGCTGTGCATGATGCTCTGGGACATGGCCCGGTATTTCAATTACGACATCCGCAGCCCGTACAACCGCGATGCCGCCTTGTGGGTGGCCAACCAGACCTCGATCCTCTTTCCGACCGATTCGCGACCGCTCCGGGACCTGCGTGTGGCCCAGGGGCGCGTCGAAGCCTCGGACGAGAAGCTCAAGGGGAAATCGACCGGCTCGGTCGGCGATTCGTCGGGCCGATCGTCGCGCGCCGGCCGGCCGTCCACGAACGCGTCGGGGACGGGATGGAACAGTCGCTCCCCGGTGGGCCGGGTTCGTCAGTTCATGGAACGTTATGCCAGAGCGATCGGGGAAGGGTCGGCGCCGCAGCCGGATCTGGGCGCGACGCTGGTCGGCCCAGAGCCCTCGACAGCGGCCGGCCCAGAGCCCTCGACAACGCCCATCGACGCTTCGTCGGTCGCACCGAATGGGGAGAATGAGCCAGGCAATGTCGTCCTCAACACGCCGATCGGTCAGGCGA
>JBAUOX010001073.1:0-2437 GCA_049579985.1 Isosphaeraceae bacterium
CGATCAAGCCAGTGGCCGCGCCACCGACGATCGACTGGACGGTCACGATCGCCGTCAGCACGGTGCCGATCTCGACCAGGAACATGACCGGGTTGCGCATCATCGATCGCGGGTCGAGCATGGCGAAGGAACGAACAGACGCCTGGCGGACCATCTCGGGATCGAAGATGCTCAGCCGCCGCGCGCGACGTCGCTGCATCTTGAAGGCCTGTACATCGGCGGCGGATCGCTGGGAAGTACTGGTTTGAGGCGGGGTTTCGACACTCATAAGCTTGCTTCCGATTGAAGATGATTCCTGATAGTCCGGGGAGCGACGATGAAGGCGCCGGGGACGGCCCACCGTCACGGTGTGATCTTGGTCAGGTGATCGGCCACGGCGATGAATGCGGTCAGGTACAGCACGACAAGGGCTCCCCATCGATTTAGAGCCGGTCGCACGCGGCGAACAGGCCGAAGAACAAGGCGAACAGGCCCATCCCGAGGGCGAACGTTGCGAGGGCCAAGGTAAGTCTCCTTTCCGGGGTCGGGACCGGGGAAAACAAGGTCATTCGACGAGTCGATGAGAACGCGATTGCAGGCAGTCGGCCAAGGGACCGAACATCTCCGCCCTGGTGAACCACAAGGCGGAGAGCAGGATCAAGCTCGCCGGTAGCAACCACGCCGAACCACTCGCCCGGACAACGAGTCGGCTCGTCCATCAGCTCTCATCGCAGCAGGTCTCCCAGGGCACGGAAGGAGAAGCCCTCGGGATGAAGCTTGCGGGAGTGGAGAGTTTCCCGCAGCCGGGCGACTTCCTGCGCGCCTGGTCTGAGTGCGTCGGCGATGCGAAGGAAGAACTCGGCATCGTCGTACTCGCGACGTTCCATGGCCCGTCGGGTTCGACTGAGGTCCTCCTCGAACAGGTGAGCTGGCGCCGCAGCGGCAACAGGGGTCTTGACCGCTACTCGATTGGCAGAGCAGAGCGCACAGGCTCCGGCGACCACGGCTCGCAACGTTACGGGGCTGACCGGCTTGGGCAGGAAATCCACGGCCCCCAGCTTCATCGCCGCCACCGCGTCGGGCACGCTGCCGTGCGCCGTGACGACCACTACCGGAGTCTCGTCGCCCGCTTCGTGGAGCAGTCGCAGGGTTTCCATCCCATCCACGACCGGCATCTTCAAGTCAAGCAGGATGAGATCGATCGGCAGCTTGCGGAGCTGCGTCAGACCCGCCTCACCGTCAGCGGCTTCGGTCACCAGGTATCCTGTTGCCTCCAGGGCCGTGCGGAAGACGAGCCGGACATTGGGCTCGTCGTCGACGATGAGAATTCGCTTGGGGGCGTCCATGGTAAATCCTGAGGGAAACAGCCTGATAGATGGAACATGCCAGATGGAAAAGCCGATCGGAACGCCGCGATCTTGCCATCCCTTCTTCGCGGCGGGGACCCCGCCCTTCAGGGCTGGGAACCTTGTCTCTTCCTCATCGACTTCTTGAAGGAGCCGCGCCCTCCCAAAAAGGAAGACCCGGTAAAAGAAGCCGGAGCGTCTCACGACGAGTCCGGGCATGACCGGAAGGTGCCGACAAGCGGCCGGGCCCCCGAAGGGGTGGGCCCGTATTCTCTCCTCGGGGTTGCGAGGCAGGCTTAGACGGGCCCACGCACGAAGTGTGGGGAGGCCCGTCGTCGGCTTGGGCGCGGTCGGCAGCGGTCCGAACTGGAGAAGCATTCGGGACGTGCTTTCGGTAGCCCGCTTCGCGTCTGCTCTGGTGTCGAAACATCAAAGCCCCCTAGTCTAACGCTTGCGTCGGATTAGCCCTTCTCCAAGCCCCGCCCTTCAGGGCTGGGGTCGTTGACCCTTCATGTCGCACATCTCATGCTGGATTCAAGAAGTCGATGAGGCAGAGACAAGGTCCAATCGCCCGGTCCCGGCCTCGTCCTGCGAGACGGTTGCCGCGGGGAGGCTGAACGTGAAAGTGGTTCCTTTGCCAGTAGTGCTTTGAACGCCAATCTGTCCCCCGTGGGAGACGATGATCTCATGCACGATCGCCAGACCGAGGCCGGCCCCGCCCTGGTGCTTTGTGCCCGGAATCCGGAAAAACTTGTCGAACACCCGGGGGACAAACTGCGCCGGGATGCCTTCGCCAGTGTCCTCGACGGAGAACTGCACCGTGCCCTCAGCCGCCACAGCCCTCAAGATGATCGTTCCACCACGGTCGGTGTGCCGCAGAGCATTGGTCATGAGGTTGTCGAAGACATGCTCGATCCGCTCCTTGTCGACCAGAACCAGGGGCAAGGGCGCCTCGAGCCGACACTGCAGGGTGATCCCGGAATCTTCGGCGGCGGATCGGTGCCGCTCGAGCGCATCGCGGACAAGTTCGGCCGCGTCGGCCGGCTGCTGATCAAGCGCCACCCGGCCTTGCTCGATCCGGGTCAGATCGAGCAGATCGTTGATCATTCCCA
>JBAUOX010001074.1:0-1593 GCA_049579985.1 Isosphaeraceae bacterium
TCTGAATAACTTCCGAGTTTGTAATATGGAGGATCAAAATATATGAAGTCAATATCTTCAACATCACAGATACATAACTCGAAGTCTCCAGGGCGGAATTCTACGTTAGCCAGCGCTAGGGAAACACTCTCCAAGTTACTGGGATCGTAGTATGCCCGTTGGTATGCTCCATACGGGACGTTAAATTGACCATCTCTGTTCACTCGGAATAGTCCTCGGAAACAGGTCTTGTTTAGGTAAATGAAGTGGGCTGCCCTTGTGAATAGATCTAGCGATGACGGTTGAACATCCCTAATGCGAAGGTAATCCTCCTTGGTGTTAGGAAGTTGATCCAGAACCTTGGCAACTCGCACCCAATCATCCCGGACTGCGTGATATGTTTCCAAGAGCCACTCATTCTGGTCACTTACAATTGCGCTTCGAGGTCTGAGCGTGAGAAGTACACTCCCGCCCCCGAGGAACGGCTCGTAAAATCGACGCATCTGGGTCGGAAAATGACTGACGAGCAAGTCTGCGAGACCTTGCTTTCCGCCCGCCCATTTCACAAAAGGCTTTGCTCGAATGATAGCTGCCATAAGAATTATGCTACTCATATTCTGTAGACTGTCAAGTAGCAATTGGACATAGTTCCGCCTTATGGGGAGCGATCCGGTCCTCGTTCGTTTTGGGTTGACCGTGCGAAAGCATCGCAGGGCTGCGGGCTTATCACAAGAGGAACTCGCAGACCGAGCCAGGATTCATAGAACATACATCGGCGGCATCGAGCGGGGCGAAAGAAACCCGACGTTGTTGATGATTCACAGATTAGCAGAAGCCTTGGGCGTTTACCCTGCCCAACTCTTTGAGGAAAGTTCCCTCGAAATGGAAACCCCGAGATGAAGGCGGTCGCGAGGTGGAAGTCCCTGGGGTGGCGACATCCTGTTTGGGATTTGTTGCGGTTCTACCTCTCCCTGCGAGGTGTCAATAAGTCTAATGAATGGCTGACCGACTTGCGGAAAGACAAGGTTCTCTCTGTCGATGACGGCACCACGTCCTTTCCAGTCGATCCCACGCATATCAAACGCTTCGTGGAGTACCTAGACCATCGTGACAAAGTATACAAGGGTGCGACGGATCTTCTGAGGTCATAAGGGGAAGTTCTGGCGTACTGTAAAGCGAAGGTCATCGAGGTGACGAAGACCACAACAAAAAGCCTAGAGCACCATTAGTCCTCCAAAGCGATTGTTGCCACGGTTTCCACCATCGGAGAGAAAGTATGCCAACAGTTTGGTTATGACATTGAACCTAATCCACAGACTCGGTGTGTGTGGTGCTTCGGGAAGGGATTGCATGTCACCGCTCGAAATGTCGATGGAGCGATACCGTCCTTAGCCAATCCAATTATCATATGGGAAATAAAAGAATACTGGGGCAAGACGGCAGGTGGCTCCAAGATGAGTGATGCTGTCTACGAATGCAATCTCGTGGGAAGAGAACTTAGAGAGTTTGAGGAAAGAACAGGATTCCTCGTTGTTCACGTTGTATTCGTTGACGGCAAAGAGCAATGGAGCTACAGAAAGTCAGACCTATATCGATTCATCGACCTATTGAATC